>CAZNDW010000081.1:0-5445 GCA_964571895.1 uncultured Planctomycetales bacterium | reverse complement strand
CGGCGGATGGGATTTGAACCCACGACATCCTCCTTGGCAAGGAGGCATTCTAGCCAACTGAATTACCGCCGCAAAAATTGCGTAGCAATTTTGGGTGGGCGGAAGAGGACTTTCCCGCCATTTCTCATTATATATTGTGGTAGGCGGGATCCCGCCTACCATAAAAATCTTTTTAGAAAAGGCGGGAGAACCTTCTCGAGTTCCATCCTTAATGGGCGAGAGAGGAGTTGAACCTCTACCTCTTACGAGACAGGATCCTAAGTCCTGCGCGTCTGCCAATTCCGCCACCCGCCCGTCTTCGCTGAAATACTTTCGTGTTTCAGCTTCGCCGGGCTACGCCCCTTGAGGACGAAGCCAGGCGAAGCTCAATACGAAAGTAATTGAGCGAAGCCTGGTGACCCACCCGCGACTTGAACGCGGCACACCTGCCTTAAAAGGGCAGTGCTCTGCCAGATGAGCTAGTGGGTCTCAATCTCAACTTTTAACTCAATAACTTCCTTATGGAATTGAAAGTAAAAAAGAGAAGGACGCTCTTTTGAGGTCGCCTGCCCCCACCGCTTTGCTTCGCCTGTCTGCCGACAGGCAGGCAAAGCGAAGCAGTGGGGGCCTCAATGGAATTCGACCAATTCTTTATTCTTTTGTTCGAGGAGATTGTCGATTTCCTTGATGTGCTTATCAATCAGCTTCTGGATTGCCTCTTGTCCTTTGAAGCTGTCATCCTCTGGGATCTGGCCTTCATTTTGCAGCTTCTTGATCTTTTCGTTGGCCTCCCGACGGATCGTCCTTAAGGAAACTCGGCCATTCTCTGCCATGTCTTTAACCACCTTAGCCAACTCCACCCGTCTTTCTTTGGATAAAGAAGGAATGGAGAGCCTGACAACCTTGCCGTCATTGGCGGGAATAACCCCCAGCTTGGAATTGAGAACCGCCTTTTCAATTTCCGCAAGAGCGCCAGGATCCCAGGGCTGAACGACAATGGTGCGCGGATCTGGGATAGCGATGGAAGCGATCTGTTTGAGAAGAGTCGGTGTGCCGTAATAATCGATATGCAGTCCTTCGATCAAGCCCGGCTGAGCCCGTCCGGTGCGCACTTCCGCAAACTCGCGGGTGACGGACTCCATGGTCTTTTTCATTCTCGTCTCAGTCTGCTGGATAATGTCTTTGATCATTTTTAATGGACCAACGTTCCGATTTTTTCTCCCAAGACAGCCTTTTTGATGTTGCCCGGTTTCCTCAGATCAAAAACCACAATCGGCAGATGATTGTCCATGCACATGCTGATCGCCGTTTTGTCCATTACCTTCAAATCCTTTTTGAGGACATCCATGAACTTTAAGGTGGAAAATTTCTTGGCGCTTTTATCTTTCCGGGGGTCGGCGGAATAGATGCCGTCGACCTTGGTCGCCTTGAGGATCACATCCGCATCGATCTCCACCGCCCTTAAGGCCGCGGTCGTATCGGTTGTAAAATACGGGTTGCCCGTACCCGAGACAAAAATCACCACCCGATTTTTTTCTAAATGGCGGATGGCCCGGCGGCGGATATAAGGTTCGGCCACCGCATGCATCTCGATGGCGGTCATCACCCGGGTTTGAACACCGATCTTCTCCAAGGCATTCTGCAGGGCCAGTCCGTTTAAAACCGTGGCGAGCATCCCCATGTAATCCGCCACCGACCGATCCAGACCAAATCGTTTGGACTCCACCTGGCCGCGGAAGATATTGCCCCCTCCGACAACCAAGGCCACCTTGACTCCCAAGTCCCTTACCTCTTTGATCTGTGCGGCCAAAGAGGCGCACATCTCGGCATCGATTCCGTGGGGCTGAGATCCCTGAAAGACTTCGCCGCTGAGCTTGAGAACAATAAGCTGATAGAGGGGTTTTTTATTCATCTAGCTAAATATCTAGGCCTACCTGGTAACGGACAAAACGCCTGATAAAAATGTTTTCCTTGATCTTGGCGACAAGCTGATTGAAATAATCCTGGATGGTCAGCTGGGGATTTTTGATAAAGGGCTGGTTCATCAAACAGTGGACTTTCAGAAATTCCTCTGGATCGGGCTGGCTTTCGAGTATCTGGGGGGGGATCTCTTCTTTTGTAATATAGCGGGGGGCGCCGGCGGTGATCTGCAAGGCTAAATCTTTTGTAAACGCACAAAAATCTTCGCTCTTGGCCACAAAATCCGTCTCACAGTCGACCTCAACCAAAACGCCGATCTGCGATCCCAGATGGACATAGGCCTCCACGCGTCCGGCTTTGGTCGCCCGATCTTTCTTGCTTTCGGCAAGCTCCCTGCCCCTTTTCTGCAGAATTTCTTTGGCTTTAGGAAAGTCGCCCCCGGCTTCCGTAAGGGCCTTTTTGCATTCCAGCACACCGCAGGAGGTCATCTCCCGCAATTCTTTTATTTTCTCCAAAGGAACTTCCCATGACTTCTTGTTCACGTTGCTATTCCGCCTCCCGGTGGATCTTGGGTTTCACGAGCTTTTTTCGTTCTTCTTTTTCTTTCTCGGTCGTCTCTTCCAGGGATTCCAGCTCCTCCAAGGTCTCTTGAAGCTTACCCGCTGGAAGCGCCGGCTCTGCGGCCACGGCGACTGGAAGAGGCTCCTCTTCCCGGGGGGCCTGGCTCTGGGGCAAGCTGGCCGGGGCCGTCTCACTCTCACCGGTTAGATACCGCCTGCGGCCCTCCATGATGCTCTCCGTAATCAAGGAGGTGAGAAACCGGATGGACTTCAGCGCATCATCATTGCCGGGAATAGGGTAATCAATCAACTCCGGATCGCAGTTGGTATCAATCAAAGCCACAACCGGGATCTTGAGCCGATGGGCCTCTTCAACCGCGATATCTTCTTTTTTGGAATCAATAAGAAAAACTGCCTGAGGCAAACCCGTCATGTCTCTGATGCCGCCCAAATTCCGCAGGATCTTGTCTTTCTCCTTTGTCAGCCTCGCCACCTCTTTTTTTGTGAGTTGAGCGAAAATACCGTTTTCATTCATCTTCTCGATAGTTCTCAGCCGTTCCACAGACTTCTTCACTGTTTGAAAGTTGGTCAAGAGTCCTCCCAGCCAGCGATTTTTCACAAACGACATGCCGGATTTCTTGGCCGCCTCTTCAACGGCCTCCTGCGCCTGCTTTTTGGTGCCGACGAAGAGGATATGCCCTCCGGTTGAGGCCACCTCATAAACAAAATCCCGGGCTTGATTCAAATGCTCGACCGTTTTTTCCAAATCAATAATGTAGATGCCGTTACGCTGCCCAAAGATAAATCTTTTCATTTTAGGGTGCCAGCGTTTGGTCTGATGACCAAAATGGACCCCGGCTTCCAACAGCTGTTTGATCAATTCTTCCACCATGGATAGTTTTCCCTCTCTTATAGTTAGAAAAATATTTTAATTATAGAATTCTTCATTTAGTGGGAAGTTGGAGATGTAGTATACCCAATTATCATTTCTTTTGCAATTTTTTTAATTTGGGTTGTTAAACTGCGTTTGATAGAGCCGGCGATACAGCCCGCAGTTTTTCAAGAGGTCTTCATGAAGGCCCAGGCCAACCACCCGGCCTTGCTCCAGAACAACGATTTTAGTCGCCTTGACAATGGTGGAAAGCCGGTGGGCAATGCAGATGACGGTTCGTCCCTGCATCAGCTGATCCAGCGCCTGATGGACAAACTTCTCGGATTCAGAATCCAGCTGAGAGGTGGCTTCATCCAGAATAAGGATCGGTGGATTTTTTAAGATGGCCCGGGCAATCGCGATGCGCTGCTTCTCACCGCCGGAGAGGCGGAAACCGCGGTCTCCGAGCATCGTATCGTACCCCCGGGGCATCTTGATGATAAAAGGGTGGGCAAAGGCCTTCTCGGCCGCCTCTTCGATATCCTTTTGTGAGCTCTGCGGCTGCCCGTACCGGATATTGGCCTTCACCGTATCATGGAAAAGGATGGTTTCCTGGGCCACAATCCCGATCTGTGAGCGCAGGGACTTAAAGGAGACTTCCTTTAAATCCATCCCATCAATGGACACACGGCCTTGGGTGGGATCATAAAATCTGGGGATGAGGTTGACCAGCGTGGTCTTGCCCACGCCGGTCGGGCCCACGATCGCGACCAACTCCCCACCCTTAATGTCTAGATTGATGTCTTTTAAGACCTTTCCCGACTCTTTCTCATACTCAAAGGAAACCTGATCCAGCCTAATGCTGTTTGTGATCAAAGGAAGCTCTAAAGGACCGGGCCTTTCCACAACCGTTGGTTGGGTATCAAGAACATCGTAGATCCGCTTGTTGGCGGCCAAGGCCTGCTGGATGATGGCATGGACGTTGGCTAATTTTTTAATAGGGCTAATGGTGGACATGATGGAACCGAAAAACAAAACAAAGATCCCGAAGGAAAGCTCCCCGGCCATGACCTGACGCCCTAGGCCGAAAATGATGATTAGGCCGCAGGCAGCGCCCATCAATTCAGTAATGGGGGTGATCGCCAAAAACCGTTTGACCGTCTTCATCTTTAGCTTGTAAAAGGCCTGGTTCTCGCGCCGAAACCGTTCGGTCTCGTAGGATTCCGTACAAAAGGCCTTGACGACCTGGATGCCGGAGATCGTCTCCAAAAGGAGCGAATTGATATCGGCCATCTTCTCCTGTGAGCTTTGGGAGAGCTTCCGGAGCCGGCGGCCAATGACACGCATCGGGATCGAAATGAAAATAAACAAAAAAAAGATAATGAGGGCGGCTTTATAGTGGATCAAAAACACGATCGTAATAAAAACGGCCACGATAAAGGTCTGGCGCAAAAGGTCGGTCACGGCGTAGGAGACCGCGTTTTCGATCACCTGAACATCGTGCGTGATCCGGGAAATCAGCTCCCCGGTGCGCTTTTTGCTGAAGTAATCCAAAGAAAGGTTCTGGATGGTTTCATATAAGCGGTAACGGACATCCCTCATGATCCGCTGGGAGGTGTCGTTCATCAAAAGGTCGTAGACGAACATCACGGCGTGTTTCATGATCAAGAGGCCCAAAACAACAAAAGGAAGGAGCGCAAAAATCTGGTGGGGATCCATGGCGTTCAAGTGATGGACCACCCGGCTGATGAAATCAGGGACCTGATTAGGAAGGACGATCTTCTTGTTGGTGAAGATCCGGTCGGTGATCGGGACCAGCAGGGAAAGCTGAACACCCTCAAAGACCGCGGAGATCAGCATAAAAACGATGGCCACGCAAAAGATATTTGCATGGCCTCGGAGGAATCGGAGGAGTTTAAGGTAATCGCGCATAAACGGTTCTGCTACGCGCCAAAACTTTCGTTTGGGCGCTTCGCAGGAACTTCTACTTCACTCGCCATCCCTTCCTACGAAGCTCAAAGCTGAAAAGCTTTGAGCGAAGTAGAAGGGCTCGATGGTAGCATATCCGTTGACTTTTGTCGAGGGATTTGTTACCATTCCTCATGCGCAAAATCA
>CAZNDW010000080.1:2169-5525 GCA_964571895.1 uncultured Planctomycetales bacterium | reverse complement strand
TTTATAAGCATGCTTTTTAAAAAGGACGGCACCCCCAGCGCCCCCTGCCGAGAGCACAAACAAAAAAAATCCCACGCTGGGCAAATACAAGAAATGCTCGGCGGTCAGAATCAAAGAGTACTCATTGATCAAGGGAATGATATTGAGCGTTGGGAGAAGGCCAATCAAAAACCACACGAGCCCCCCTACGGCGAGACGCCGATTCTCTGAAGACATCGCTCGGATCAGAATAACCAATATCCCCATCAGAACCGTCAAGATCAAGACAGCGCCTATAAAGGGCTTCAGGATATCCGTTGAACGGTAGTAATGAAGACCCAGGGGAAAAAGAAGAATCCTCCCATAGGTTAATAAAGCTGTTGGGATGTGGAGGATCCGCAGAAGGAATTCTTTTGTGGGGGGCTCGCCCAATCCCATGGGGCTTGGGGTCACCATCCCCCGGAAACAAAGATACAACAACACAATCAGGCAGGCCCCGGCTAATCTTAAAAGGCCTTCTCTTTGCTCCTTCCTGCTCTGTTTTCTCAAGGGGCCGTTGACCGAAAACAAAAATTCATAAACCGCAAAGAGCAAAGGCAAAACCACCGCCTGCTCTTTGGACAACAAAGCCCCTATTAAGAAAACCGAAGAGATCGAATAGAAAAAAATGCGGGAGAAATTCCCTCGGGCCCTGCCCGCCCTGTACCGTTCTGGTACAGGGGCCGCCTGGATATAAAAAATAAAGCTGATCAATCCCAAAAAAGAAAACAACAAATTGGATACGCCGGCAATGGAAGCCACAGCCTCGGTCTGAACCGGATGGATCAAAAATAGACCGGCAACAAGAAAGGCCAAACCCTTTCGATTCAACATGAGCTCCATCAGCTTATAAACCAGAATGCTGTTGCCGATATGAAGCAGCACATTAAAAAGATGATACCCCCACGGATTCCTTGAGAACATTCGATACTGAATCTTATAGAGGACCTCCAGCAAAGGCCGGTAATAAAAATTGGCAAGGGAAAACGCGGGGGCTTGAGGGGTGGGATTTAAAAAAATCTTTGATAAGTGATCCCACTGGTCAATGCGGGGATTGTTCGCAAGAAAAACGAGGTCGTCATGGACGAAGGGATGAAAAATGGCGTTGGCATAACCCGCCAGCCCGAGACAGAATAAGAGAAAAATAATCTTAGAAAAACTTATTTTGTAACCCACCGGCCGTCTTCCCGCTGAATCTTTTTTCCTGGGGAGGCCTTTTCCCGCTGGACCTCGGCAAAGACCTTCTCGATCGTTTCCAGGGCATCGGTCAAATTGTTTTGCTGGGCAATGGTCTGGTAGATCGTCCTTCGGTCCTTATTTTCAACCTCCGCCAAGGCCCGGGCTTCGGGATGATCCTGCAGGACCTCGACATAACCGCGGTTATTTTCTCCGAGAACGCCCTGGGTTTCAAAGGCCTGGAGTTGATCAAAACGATTCCTTCGATTCTCCAGGGCCGTCTTGACCTCAGGCGTCATCTCCTTGATCTCGTATTGGGCACCCGGTGACACACCCGCCAGAGTTAATAAAAGAAATGCGCTCAATCCGATCCGTTGTGCGGCGTTCCATTTTCGTATCGTCATCGTCTTCCTCCTATTGGGGTTTCGTCTTAAGGCTCTCTTCGGGCTTTTCCCCGCTGACAAAATCTTCGATATTCGTCGCTGTCTGCTGGAGACCTTTAACATCCACCGTGATGTGGGCCTGAATCGTAATGGGTCTTTGAGGATCCCCGACCGCTTTCACCGTGCATCCATAAAACGTTAATAGAAATAAAATCGGAAAGAACCATTCGAGGTTATTCTTGATCATTCCCATCTCCCGTCATTTTTCCTCCCGCCACAATTCTTGGCGGGACGAGGCTCGTCCCGACATATTTTGTCGGGACGGCCTTTTTAATTGGAAGCCTTTGGCGGTCTTTTATTCTCATTGAACGTGATGAATCTCTCAACCCAATCCCCTAGAGGGCTGTCGGTATGAATGTCCATCGTAAGGTTGAGATCAAGATTGAGCCTTTCGCTTTCCAAATCCAGCCTCGTCGTCAGATCCTGGCTTCCTTTGTTTTCGAGCTCCCAGGCGGCCTTGTCAACCGGAATGTCGCCGTCTTTTTTGATCAGATCTTCCAGATCTTTCTTTTGGATGCTCTGGGGGAAATAACCGACGATGGGTTTAAGCAAAGAGGCCTTGATTGCCCCCCCGGGATGAATCCTCACCCCTAACACTAAAGTCTCCAGGCCCTCTTTTTGACCGGCCATACGGATTGCCCCGGACATCTTCCCCTCCGCTTGGGAAAAAAACTGCGCATTCAGGGAGCGCATCTTTTGCAGATCCACATCCTGGTATTTAAGATCAACATTATAGGACAGCAGGGAAAGATCATCCACCGAAATATCGCCGTGCCAATGGCCATCATAACCGGTTGCGGACAAATCCTTAACCTTCAGGCTGTTTCCCTCGCCCTTAAGCAGTCCGGAAATCTCTTCCAGATGCTCAGCCCCCACGAAAAGAAAAGAGGCCTTCATCCGTCCCTGCAAGCGGGGAACTTTATCTCCTCCTAGAATGAGCCTCAAATTGAGATTAAGGCCTTCCACTCTAAAAGGCAGGACAACCAGCCGGGCTTCTTCGACTATGAGCTCCAGACCTTTGTTTTGGTTTCCAAAACCATTAAAGGCTTTTATCTTCAAGAAAGGACAATGGAATTGGTACAGGAGGGTCCCTTTTCTTAAAGTCCCCTTAAGGTCTTCAAACCCGATCTCCTGAAAGAAATGACAATATCGTTTTTTATAGGCGAGCGATTGGACCCGGACCTCAGGCCAATTTCTTTTAAGCCATTGGGAAAGGATGAACCGGGGGAACCACCTTGAGTAAAAAACAGTATAGAAAGCTGCGCTCAAAAAGACAAGAAGTAAAAGCGCCGGGAAGACTCTTTTGGCCATCGAGATAGCGTCCTATTCCCAACCCCGCATGATTTGCTTTGCAAATCAATACTGCGGGGTAAATTCCCCCCACCGTTTTGCTTCGCTTTTGCGCAGCAAAACGAAGCAGTGGGGGTCATTTATGAAATTTGATATTGCGCAGGATGGCGACAAGAGTCGCGAGGCCCACCACAAAAGACAACGACCCCAAACAGACCAGCATGATCGATCTCCACTCCTGCCCGAATCGGGCCGGCCCGCCTCCTTCCACAAGATAGCCGATGACAAGCAAAGCGATGATAACCGCCGACCCGCCGATCAGAAAGATCAAGAGCGCAAAAAGAAAAGAAAGAAAAATCACATAAACGTTATACCAAAAGAGATTGCCTTTGGCCATCTTGCTGGCGGCTATTCCGATTCTTTCCATGA
>CAZNDW010000080.1:0-2069 GCA_964571895.1 uncultured Planctomycetales bacterium | reverse complement strand
CGCTCGATCTCCTTTTTCGCAGCCTCAATGCGGTCCTTTAAGTACGGATGAGTCCTGAGGATTAAGGGGACATCCGGCCCCTTCGATTCTTCTTCGAGGATTTGAAATGCCTGTATCATACCATCGGGATCGTATCCCGCCAAGTCCATATATTTGAGGCCCAGGCGATCGGCTTCGTATTCATCCCGGCGGCTGTAGGCGGAGAAGACCAGCGACATCAGGACATTCGTGCTCAAGGCCGCGATCCTTTGGGCCTGCTCTTCCATTGGCACGCTTTTAAAGACAATGGTGCCGATCAAATCGTAACCAAGGGCCGCTTGAAATTTCTTGACCGTATGGCGGGCCGCGCAGTGGCCGACCTCATGCGCCAAGACCGCACTCAACTCGTCGTCGGTCTTCAGCCGATCCAAAAGCCCCGTAAAGACATAGATATTTCCGCCGGGTGTCGTGAAGGCATTGAGCTCGTCTTTCTCAATCAAGAAAAAACGGTATTGATAATCCTGGCGGTCCGAAACCTGAGAGACGCGGGAACCGACTCTTTTCAAACGTTTAAGCTTCGCCTGATCCGGGGACAATCGAAATTCCCTCAGAAGCTTTCGGTGGATATCTTCTCCCATGAGGACTTCTTCGCCGGTTGGAATCACGATGATTTCCCGTCGGCCGGTGGCGGTGTTGTAGGTGCCAAGTGACGCGCAGCCCATCAGAAAGCCCACGGCCCACAACCCAAAGCCCACAACAATCTTTCTATGCTTTCTTAAGAGCCTCATCGCTCGAATTTGACCAGCCCCTGCCACCACCGGCTGCTGTCCCAGGAATTCATCTTTTGCCATAACCTGCGGGCGGTTTCCGTCCGCAGGTAAGCGGGCGCCCGGTTAAAAAACTTTCTGGCCGTCGGATATCCCTGATCCAAATATTCCTTGGCCTGCAGGAGGCACTCCAGGATGTCCGCGTCGCGGGCGGCGAGGGCTTCGGGGGTCTTTTGGCCATCATACTCGACGCGCAGCTTCTTAAGCTCGCCCTTGATTCTTTGATCCAAAAATGCGATTTGATCTTGGAAGACCCGCCTCTCCGCATCCTTAAAATCAATGTAATGATGGCCCATCTTGTGAAGATCGTTGATTCTAGCCTCATGGATATCGTTAAAGAGCGCCATCACCACCACTCGATAAGGATCGAGCCCCTCCCCCTGCGCGAGGCAGAAACCGATCACGGCGCATCGAAAGGAGTGATCCGCGACACTCTCGGGATCTTTGATGCCGGCCACCCACCACCCGCTTCGTTTGATCTTTTTTAAAAGACCCGCCTCAGCGAGAAAATCGAGGACACCTGGAAGAGCCGCTTTAAGGAAGCGTCGTTTAGTCTTTTTTCTTTTTTTGTCTGGCGATTTCATAGGCTAAGATTGCGGTGGCATGGGCCACATTGAACGACATCCCTCGGGGAGAGACCGGGATCGTCAATTCCAAATCCAGCTTATTTTTGAGCATCTCTCTTATTCCTTTTTGCTCGGAACCCATCACCAAACCCAGCGGAAAAGGCAAGGGGGTTTCGAAAAGATCTTTTCCCCCTTCCACGACGGTACCCGCGATTGAGAAGCCGGCTTCTTTGGCGTGCTCGATCGCCTGAGCCAAATTAGACACCTGGGTGATCTCCACATAATTCTCCCCTCCGCAGGCGACCCGCAGGACCGCCTCGGTCACCGAAACCGAATCGTGGGTCGGAAGAACCACAGAAAAATTTCCCAGACACCCTAAGCTCCGGATGATCCCGCCCAGATTCTGGGGATCGTTTAAACGATCCAGAAGAATAAGGGTTTTGTTTTTTTCCAAAGCCCTTTCCAGGATCTCATCGTACGCCGCATAATGGAAATCCTCGACGTCCGCCACGATGCCCTGGGTTGTGTGGTGCGACCCGCCTACTTTAAGGAGCTTGGTCTTGGGGACACACACGATAGGAATACTTCCCTTCTTGGCTTTCTGACGAATATACCCCGCATCCGGATGCCCATCCTGGATAAAAATTCTTTTGATCGTTTGCGGATTCGTCCTGATCCTCTCCAAAACCGGATTTTT
>CAZNDW010000079.1:1662-5586 GCA_964571895.1 uncultured Planctomycetales bacterium | reverse complement strand
CCCCGATCACGTAAAAATATCGAATGATAATCATTTTTTTCTTTTTGATCATGGGAATGGCCCCACTACCCTCCTTTGCCGCGGGTCCGACGGCCCAATGGGATCTTTATCAAAACAAAGAGCCGGGTTTTGCGATCAAATATCCTCGGGACTGGCAGCCCCGGGAAAACGAGGCCGTCCTCTATCTCAAATCTCAGCTTCCCCGTGTCGGGGATGTCTGTTTCGGCGACTTGACCCAAAAGGATTTGCCCTGTAAGGTCGAACTTTATGTGACCCATCAAGGAGAGCGGTTGAAAAAGGATTCTGTGGATTCGTCTTCGACATTTTTGGGTTTTCCTCGTCTTGAGATGCCCGAACCGCCCGATAGCCCCAGGACACAAGACGGTCTCCCCACAACAAGAGTGGATGTGACGACACCCGAAGGCCGCTACCTCAGCCATGTCTTTTTTAAAAAAGACGATTGGGTTTATCTTTTTGTGATGAGGGATTTTAATCGGGATGACTTGGATTATTTGGTCTTTCGCTCGATGATTTCTTCGTTTGTGTTTCTTGAACCCGATACAGAAAAGAAAGGCCTTCCGGTTGTCTCGAAAGGTTTTGAACATTTTCTGAAGATGACCCCGGAGGAGCTCGAGTCCGTTCATGTTAAAATGACTTATCTTGGGCCTCAGACGGAACCTATTCTGACCGTGGTCTTGAGTCCCGCTCCCCAAAAGTTCGATATCAGGAAATTTTCCGGTTATCGGCGTCTGGGGCTTTCCTATATCAACGATGACTTGACCCCCGAAATCCTTAAGGTCACGCCAGGCCAGTTGCAGGCCGTTATTTCAGCGATCAGCTCTTATCCGACGATTGCGGCGGAACGGGTGGTGGATGTGCCCTATCTTTCGGTTTCCTTTCTCTATTCCGGACCAGAAGAAAAATTTTTTGAGACTATTCTTAATCATCAAAGCGCCTCGGAATTCTTCATTCTCTTGCGCGGGGCCCTGGCGACCAATCGTGAGGCCCTCGAAATTTTGCAATCGTGGGGCTGCGCGTTGGCGCTTCTGCCGCCGGTTGCGGCCCGAGAGGTCACGGATCAAGTGGAAGTCATCCCCGGTGGCGTGCGATTTAATTCGAATTCGGGCTTTTTTGAACAAACCGTAACCCTAAAGAATATCTCTTATGAACCTTTGCCCGGGCCCATATCCTTGATTATTGATTTTGACGGATCAACGCGGCTGCGCAATGGAAATGGAACCACCTGTTCGATCAGCCCGCAGGGAATAGATTACATTGATTGTCCGCTCCCCTCCGGTCCTTATGGAAGCTTTTTCCCTAAGGAAGAGCTGGAGGTGATCCTCCGGTTTGAGACCGAAGAAGGAGAGCCGATTCATTATTCAACGAAGGTTGTGGGAACTTTCGGTGAGAGGTGAGTGCCTCGTAAAGCCTGATTTGACGAGGTATGAGGGAGGTAAAGACAAACCATGAGATGTGACCCCGCCGAGCTTATTTGTGATATCGGAGAGTTGAGCGATCTTTTTGCCGATACGACGAGCCTGGAGACTTTTCTCCAAAAAATTGTGGAGATGATCTCGGACCATATGAGCTCGGAGGTGTGCTCGATCTATCTCTATTACGAAGACGCCGACGAGTTGGTTTTAAAAGCAACCAAAGGGCTTCATCCGAAATCCATCGGCAGCGTGCGCATGAAATTGGCAGAGGGTTTGACGGGTTTGTCGCTTAAGGAGCTGCGGCCCATCTGCGAACGGAACGCCAGCAAAAATCCGAATTTTAAGTATTTCCCCGGGATCGGAGAAGAAGAGTTTGAATCTTTCCTGGCGGTTCCTATTATGCGGGGGGCTGCGCGCATTGGCGTCATGGTCATCCAGAATTCCAAGAAAGATTATTTTCAGGAAGAAGACATCAAGGTCTTGAGGGCCATTACCTCGCAGCTGGCCACCACGATCGAGACGGCCAAACTGCTGATGACCATGAAAGAAAGACCACCGGTCTCCCGGGATCCCTCCGGCACCCCGGAGCTCAAATGCATAAGGGCTCGGGTGGGATCTCCGGGGTTTGCCTTTGGCGAAAGTGTTGTTTTGATCAATGATCCCGTCCGTATCTTCTCCTCGGGCCAGCAGTTTTCCAGTTTCACATTAAATGACTTTTACAAGGCGGTCAGGGTCACAGAAAAACAGCTGGAGGATTCTCAAAAGCAAATCGAGGAGAGGCTCTCGGATGTGGCCTCCCTCATTTTTACCGCCCAGATTTTGATGTTGAAAGACAAGAGTTTTATCGAGGGAATCGTGGAGCTCATCAAACGGGAAATCAATCCTCCCGTTGCCATTCTGAGCGTGGTGAAAGACTATGTCAATCAATTTAAAGAGATGACCAATCCGTATCTGCGGGAGAAAAGCCAGGACGTGCAGGATATCGGGTATCGGCTGCTTAGGAATCTCATGGGCTTGGGAGAGAAAACCAGCGACTATGAAGGCCGGATTGTCATCTCCGAAGAATTATTCCCCTCGGATGCCCTGAAATTGTCCTCTCAAAAGGTCGCCGGGATTATTGTGCTCAGCGGCGGAGCCTCGTCGCACCTTTCGATCCTGGCCCGATCGCTCAATATCCCTTTGGTCATCGCCGAGGTGCCGGAGCTTTTGAATTTACCATCGAGAGCAGAAATCCTTCTGGATGCCGAGGAAGGGGATATCTACGTCAATCCCGCCGAAAATATCATCAGCTTTTTTAAGGAAAGGGAGGCCTCTAAAGAGAGGGGGCATCACCTCAAAGAATCCGTTAAACCCTTAACCCAAACCAAGGACGGCGTGAGGATCAAATTAATGGCGAATGTGAACCTCTTGAGCGATGTGCGGGCGGCTCTGGAATTTAAGGCGGAGGGAATCGGGCTTTATCGGACGGAGTTTCCGTTTATCGTCCGCAGCGATTTCCCTTCCGAGGAAGAACAGCTTGTGGTTTATGAGAAGATGATCAAGAGCATGCCGGATCGGGAAATCACCTTTCGGACCCTGGATATCGGAGGAGATAAGATATTGTCTTATTATCATCATGGCAAAGAAGAGAATCCCTTTTTAGGAATGCGTTCCATCCGGTTTTCGCTCAAGCACAAGGACATCTTTTCGCAGCAGCTGCGGGCCATCCTGCGGGCGGGAGTGCGGGCCGATCTTAAAATTATGTTTCCCATGATTTCCTCAGTGGATGAATTTTTAGAGGCCAGCAATACGGTGAAGGAGTGCATCCAATTCCTGAACAAGGAAAGGATCCCTTGCCATCAGAGGCCGCAGATTGGCATGATGGTGGAGCTTCCCTCGGTCATGGAGATCATTGCAGATTTGGCTAAGGAGGTCGATTTCTTTTCGATCGGCACCAATGATTTTATTCAATACATGCTCGCGGTCGACCGGACCAACGAGAAAGTCGCGGAATTTTATCTGCCGCATCATCCGGCCATTTTACGGGCCTTGAAAAAGGTGGTGGAGGCCGCCAGCGCTCACCACAAAGAGGTCTCCATCTGCGGGGACATGGCCAATGACGAACGCTACATCTTTTATTTCTTGGGCATTGGGATACGAAAGATCAGCCTGGAGGCCCGGTATATTCCTAAGATTCAAAGGATCATTTCCCTCATTGATTTGAAATCTGCCGAGAAAGAGGTTCAGAGTCTTCTGGCCAAAAGCCGGATCACAGAGACCGCTAAAATCGTCGAGCGAAAGACGGTATTCTAACCCGATGCCCCCTCAGGCCCCGAGCGGAAAATCCATCCCGAAATCTTCCTTTAAGCTTTTATTTCCCGTCGGTAAAACCATTCTTCTTTCTGTTCTCCTTCTTTTGGCAGCCCTCTCGTACAGCGAAAAGATCAACTTCACCACGGCCGATTTAGGCCGACATCTTAAAAACGGCGAGATCTTTTTGGAACACTTTAAA
>CAZNDW010000079.1:0-1562 GCA_964571895.1 uncultured Planctomycetales bacterium | reverse complement strand
GCGCGGCGAACCTGTATCGGTTTATGGAAGACCGCTTTTCCGGGCGAAACCGTATTTTAAACAAGGCCTTTGTGCTCTTCTCGGTTGTTATGATTTTGGGAGCTTTCAGTTTTAAGGGTTTCTATTATTCTCCGTATACAAAATTAAAGAATCCCAATTCATTTTTTGGGATGATGCCGGGGGTCAACGGTTCCGCGGAGTTCTTTAAAAAAAATAACATGGAAGGGCCGATTTTTAACAATTACGATATCGGCGGGTATCTCATTTATCATCTTTTCCCCAAGGAACGTGTTTTCGTGGACAACCGGCCGGAGGCGTATCCCAGTTCCTTCTTTAAAGATATTTATGTCCCCATGCAGGAGGACGAGGCCGTCTGGAAGAAAATGGATCAACGGTATCAGTTCAATGCCATCTATTTTTACCGCCATGACATGACCCCGTGGGCTCAGCCCTTTTTGATTAGAAGAATCCAGGATCCCGGCTGGGCGCCGGTTTTTGTGGACGACTATACGCTCATTCTTTTGAAAAGAAACGAAAAGAACGCCTTTGGGATCCGGTTGTATGAACTGCCCCAACGGCTTTTCAAGTTTGACTATCCTCGATAGGGGTTGACACCTTCGGCGACCCCGCAGAAAGCGGGGTCGCTCTCAGTGTCAACACTGAGTATACCTTAAGAATCGAAGATTTAGGAATCAAGCCACGATGTTTGCCATCGGGGTATACGAATGTGTTGACAAGTTGTCCTATGCTTTTTATACTTCATCTATATTCTAAGGTGTATTGTAGGAATTGAAAAGCATGGATGTATGCGCCTGTAGCTCAGATGGATAGAGCAACAGCCTTCTAAGCTGTGGGTCGCCCGTTCGACTCGGGCCAGGCGCGTTAAATTTTTTTAAAAACCCTCCCCTGAAAGATTGATGTTCAATAAAATCAAAAGGATTTTACCCAGGATTCTTCTTAGCTTATTCTTCATTTTTTGGGCGGGGGTGGTGGCGTGCTCTATTTATATTCAACTCAACGGCCGGCAGATGGTGATGGACCAGCTCCACCCGTTGTTCAATCGGCCGGTGGCCTTGAAGGACGTCCGTTTTCTTTTTCCATTCGGTCTTAGGGTGAGCGATCTTCAGGTGGAGGGGTTGATCAAGGTCAAGGACCTTCAGGTGCAGATGGGGATTCCGGATCTTTTCCGCAAGCGTCTGCGTCTTTTGTTTGTGAGTTTGAAGGAACCGGTTGTGGTCTTTCAAAGGACCCCAGATTCTCAGATTGTCTTGGGCGGTCAATCCCCATTGGATCTCGGGACTCAGGTTCCAACAGCCCCTATTCTGCTCGAAGATAGAACAGCGCCGGGCCTCAAGACAAAAGCCCCAAGGCCTTTAAATTTTCTGGTGGATTATCTGGTGGTGGAAAAAGGAGAAGTCCATTTTGCGGATTATACCCGCAATCGAGATCTCCAGGTGACCTTTAAGGACCTGGCTTTGAAAGCCCAGCACCTAGGTATTCCCTTGGGGCTCCCCGGGATGAAAACGACCTTTGACATCGAGGCCTTGTTTTTCCAAAAGGAT
>CAZNDW010000078.1:0-5616 GCA_964571895.1 uncultured Planctomycetales bacterium | reverse complement strand
GTCTTCCACAAAATATGGATCTTAAGGCAGTGGCAAAATCGCACCTTAAAAAAGCTTTGATCTTTGGCCAGATAAAAACAGCCTTTGATCCGAAAAGAGAAGTATTCCTGCTGGGTCTTGATGCTCCGGGACTTCCTTATATAAATGACCGGAGCCCCCAAGACCTCATCGATCGTCTCCCGAGCGCTGATCAGGTAAATAAAGCTCTTTTTAACGTGAGTCTGGCAGTCCTTATCTTCGGAGCGCTCACTGATCGAGAGGGTCCTCTTTCGTCTTTCCAGCGAGGTCATATTTTTAAATAAGATTTCTCTCATTTTGCCCTGCCTTGTCCGATTTCCTAAAAAATCCATAATCACCTCGAGAAGGAACTCAACAAATAAAATGCAACGCAGGAAGTATAACACTCGCCCCTCGATAAACAAGATGGAAACAGCCCCTTTAAGCAAGCGTTTTCCCCCACACAGGAGAAAACGTTTTCTTAAAGGAAGAACTCTAAAAATATTATTGAAGATACGAATGTGTTGACAAAGGGGGTGGGAGGTAGATCGCAGAGCCCTTTAAGGCTTGCCTAATCGTTTCTTCTGGAAAAACGGCACACGGGGTTCTTTGCCGGTTAAGATTCGGTGGATGTTGCCTTTGTGCCGCACCACCACAAAAACACACAAGATAATCCCCAGGCTGACAATCTCAAAGGGCTGATTCAAAAGGACCATCACAAACGGAACCGCCGTGACACTGACCACAGAGGCCAGGGACACAAAACCGGAAATCCAGAAAACCCCGAGCCATATTAGAAGGGCGATCAGCAAAACCGGAAGGACGATCGGGATCTTGATGGTCAAGCCGATCAATACCCCCAGGCTTGTGGCCACCCCCTTGCCGCCTTTCAGCTTAAGAAACACGCTGAAGCTGTGGCCCAAAACCACGACCAATCCCACAAGCACCCGCTCAAAAATACGGCTGAGGCCGAACCCGTCGGCCAAGAGGGTCGGACAAAGAAGCCCTTTGACCACATCCACGACGAGCACACAACATCCCGGGATCTTCCCCAGGACCCGAAAGGCATTGGTCGCCCCCACATTGCCGGAGCCGTGCTTTCGGATGTCGATTCCTTTCATCATCCGGCCCAAAAGATAGGCCGTGGGGATCGAACCGATCAGGTAGCTTAGGAAAAGACTACAAACGAGCTTGAGGGGTTGTATCATTGAGGGTTTTGATTCCCGCCCGAAGGTATCCCCAACCAGAGATCACGGTCAAGGCAGCCGTCCCATACCAAATCACAACCGAAAGCTCCCACTGCAGCAGGATGCCCACGATGCAAAAAACCTGAAAGAACGTCGTCGCCTTCCCCCAGCGGGTGGGCGTAATGGTCAGATATCCCACCACCAGATGAATAATCATGGACCCCAGAAGCAAAATCACGTCGCGGCTGATGACGGCCACGACCAGCCACAAAGGGAATTGAACGGCTCCGAAGGCCTCGGATTTGATCGTCAGGCAGATAAAGGCACTGATCAAAAGCAATTTGTCGGCCAGAGGGTCCAGCATACTGCCGGCCTTGGTTTTCTGCCGGCGCGTCCTCGCAATATAGCCGTCGATCACATCCGAGACAACCGCCAACAAAAAGACGGCCAAGGCCACGTACCGCAAGGGTTCTCGCAGTGGGGAATAATAAAGCACCGTGGCAATAAAGAAAGGCACAATCAGGATTCGTCCAAAGGTGACTTTATTGGCAAAGGTGAGAGGCATCAGATCTTTCGTTTTCATTGGACCATCCGGATTCTATTCGGCGGCCAATAAATCAGCTCCGCCCGGCCGACAACCAGGTCTTGGGAGACAAAACCCCAGTAACGGCTGTCCCGGCTGGAGGCGCTGTTGTCTCCCAGGACAAAGTAATGATTCTCCGGCACTTTGATTTTATGCCCTGCCTCGCTGTATGTTCCCCGGTTATAATAGTAGATCTTTGTAAAGGGCGGATTGTCCAAGAGGCGACCATTGACATAAATACGGCCTCCTTTAATCTCAACGGTTTCTCCTCCCACGGCAATCAGGCGCTTGATAAAATCCTTGGTGGGATCTTCCGGATAAATAAAAACGACCACATCCCCTCTTCGGGGCTCGGTAAAACCCGGTAAACGGTAATGCGTCAAAGGCACTTTCGGCCCGTAGCGGAATTTGCTGACCAGAATCCGGTCGCCTTCCATGAGGGTCGGACGCATGGATCCCGTTGGGATCTTAAAGGCCTGAATAATAAAGGTGCGGATGACGAGAGCCAGAATGAGGGCGATGGCAATCGACTCGCCCCATTCCCGCAGCGCGGATGAATTTTTATTTTTCATATCTTCAGCGCGGCCCAAAAGGCCTCCTGAGGGATTTCCACATTCCCGATCTGCTTGAGCTTCTTTTTCCCTTCCTTCTGCTTCTCCCAGAGCTTGCGTTTGCGGGTGATGTCCCCGCCGTAGCATTTGGCCGTCACGTTCTTGCCTGCCGGCGCAACCCTGGCGCTGGAAATGATCCGGCCGTCGCAGCCAGCCTGGATCCGGACCTCAAAAAGCTGCCGGGGGATGAGCTCTTTGAGTTTGCTGACGAGGTTTGACCCTTTTTCATACGCCCGTTCTTTATGGACCAGGCAGGAGAAGGCATCGCAAACTTTATCATTGATCAAAATATCCAATTTAGCAATCGGCGCCGCCTGATATCCTTTGAGCTCGTAATCGATCGAGCCGTAGCCTTTGGTCAAGGATTTCACCAGATCATTAAAATCCACGATCACCTCCGAGAGGGGAATGTCAAAGACCACCTTCATGCGATCGGAGATAAAATCGCTTTTTTGATAAACGCCTCTTTTTCGTTTCGCCAGCTCCATCACCCCGTCCATGGCAGAAACCGGCGTAAAAATAGAGACGCTCAAAACCGGCTCTTCGATCCGCAGGATTTGGGTCGTGTCGGACAGCTCGCCGGGGCTTTCAATCTCCGTCGTCTTTTGGTCCCGGGTGAGCACCCGATAGGCGACGTTGGGGGTCGTCAGAATGAGATTCAGATTGTATTCTCTTTGGAGCCTCTCCTGGACAATCTCCATGTGCAGGAGCCCCAGGAATCCGCACCGGAAGCCGTGACCGAAAGACTGAGAGCTTTCCGGCTGATAGACAAAGCTGGGGTCGTTCAAACGCAGCTTTTGGATCGCCTCCCGCAGCTCCAAAAAATCTTTGGCATTGACGGGATAGACACCGCAAAAGACCAAGGGCTTTAACTGCCGATACCCCGGCAAGGGATGAGAGGCGGGTTCCTCGAAGGAGGTGATCGTATCCCCGAATCTTACCTCCTGCGGATCATGGACGTTGCAGGTGATATACCCCACCTCGCCGGCGCAGAGCCCTTCGACTTTGACCGCCTCGGGACGGAAAACACCGACCTCCTCCACGGTAAAATCCCGGCCCGTATGCATCATATGAATATGCATCTGGGGTTTAAGCTCCCCCCCAACGACCCGAACGTAGATGACGATCCCTTTATAAATATCAAATTTCATGTCGAAGATCAGGGCCTGGAGCCGTCCTTCCCGATCGCCCTCGGGCGGGGGCATAAAGGAGATGACCTTTTCAAAGACCTCTTTGATGCCCATCCCTTCTTTGGCCGAGACGAGCAGGATATCGCGCTCTTTAAACTTGAAGATCTCCCTGAGCTGCCTTTTGGTCCCCTCGATGTCCGCGCCCGCAATGTCAATTTTATTGACGACCGGCAGGATCTCGAGATTGTTTTCAACGGCCAAATGGTAGTTTGCCACGGTCTGCGACTCGACCCCCTGGGAGGCGTCGACAACCAACAAGGCCCCCTCACAGGCCTTCAGAGATTTCTCCACCTCATAGGAGAAATCCACATGCCCGGGGGTGTCGATCAGATTAAAAATGTATTCGTTTCCGTCTTGGCTTTTGTAGTTGATTCTGACCGCCGAGGCCTTGATGGTGATGCCGCGCTCGCGCTCCAAGTCCATGTCATCCAAAAGCTGATGCTGAAATTTCCGCTCGTCGATGGCGCCGGAGAAAAGAAGAAACCGATCGGCCAAGGTCGATTTGCCGTGGTCGATATGGGCGATGATTGAGAAATTTCGAATGCGGGATTGATTCATCGCATAAATCCCATCATCTTCTCCACCACCTCATCGACCGTCAGGCGGGTCGAATCGATGAAAACCGCGTCGTCCGCCTTTTTGAGAGGGCCGACCGCACGGGTTAAGTCCTGCTCGTCTCGATCCTTAAGCTCTTTTTTCAATGCGGATTCGTCCACCTTCTCCTCTTGGGCCCGGAGATCTTGGATCCGGCGTCGGGCGCGCTCCTTAAAGTCGGCATCCAAGTAGAATTTCCGATCGGCCTGCGGAAAAATCACGGTCCCGGCATCACGGCCTTCCACCACAAAATTTCCTTTTTGACCGATCTGTCTTTGCCATCCCACCAGAATCTCGCGGACCGCGGGTTGTCGGGCAATATAGAAGGTGTGGTTGGTGACCGCCGGGGAACGGATGGCGGCGGTGACATCGCGGCCATCCAAAAACACTTTGAGCTTATGCTGCTCGTCTGTCTTGAGGTCAATTGTGGTCTGCCCAGCGAGATCAACCAGAACTTTCTCATCATTTAAATCCACGTTCTTTTCCAGGGCCTTTAAGGTGAGCGCCCGATACATGGCGCCGGTATCCAGATAAGAAAACCTAAGCCTTCTGGCCAGCTCTTTGGCCACGGTGCTTTTCCCGGCGCCGGCAGGACCATCGATTGTGATCACCATTTTGAATGATGTTGTGAGGTCTTAGCCTTAGGCCTTAGGGGTTTGATCGAGGCTTTCTCTTTTGATTTTGGCTTTCTTAAAAGTCTCGATAAGGTTTTCTTCTGCTTTGGCCAAAATCAATTTTCGAAACAAAGACAATTTTTTGACGACCTCATCGAGAGTTTGGACGATGTTTTTGGAATTGGTCATGCAAATGTCATTCCACATATTGGGAGAACTGGCGGCAATGCGGGTTGTGTCCTTGAGGCCGGAGGCGGCGTACGGGAGATATTCGCCGGGGATCACATCGATCAGGGCATAGGCCAAAAGATGCGGCAGGTGGCTGATAAAGGCCAGGATCTTGTCATGCTCCGAGGGCGTCAAGGTCTTGACGGTTGCCCCCAAACTTTCCCATAAAGACCGGACCTTTTCCTCAGCGAGGCGGTTGGTCTTGGGGGTGGGGGTTACGATGCACAGAGAGTGCTGGAATAAATTCGGATTGGCAAACACGGCACCCGCTTTTTCCGACCCTGCCAGAGGATGGGATCCGACAAAAAAAGCGGATGAAAAATGGCGTTCGGCGGTATCCACGATCGTCGTTTTGATCGAACCAACGTCGGTGACGACGGCGCCGCGCTTAAGATGCTTGGAGATCATGGGCAGTAAACTGATAATCGTTTTGACGGGAGTCGCCATGATCACCAGATCCGCAGCCTCAACGGCCTTTTGAATATCGTGGAGGCCCCGGTCAATGGCCTTGCTTTCCAGGGCATAGGCGAGGGAGCTGTGATGGGGAGACAACCCCACCACCTCCTCGGCCAAATGGTGTTTTTTGATGGCCATGCCCAGAGAACCACCGAT
>CAZNDW010000077.1:2829-5685 GCA_964571895.1 uncultured Planctomycetales bacterium | reverse complement strand
CAAAACCTTCTCCACCTCATCAATCGCCTTTCTTAATTCGGAAAGCAAATTGATGTTTAAGGAAACGCCTTTGGCGGTGGGAACCATACTATCGGATCCTTGGGTCATGGTCCAGACCCGGATGTCCACCAAGTCGTTGCCCTTGAATTCCCGGACACCAACGCGGATCTCCTGAAACTTGTTCTTTTTAAAGGTCGTTATTGTTTTGTCCATTGCGCCTCCTCTAATTTTGAAATGGCATATAAAATTTATGCTTTTTATATTAATATTAAATGTTATAATCTAGGCAATTATAGAAATTATAAAGAAGAACTCAGGAGAATGCAATGGAAATATACCTGGCGGCCACTCAAGGATTCTGTGCCGGCGTTGCCAGTGCCGTCGAAATCGTGGAAGGGGCCCTGGCCAAATACGGGCCTCCCCTCTATGTCTTTCATGAAATCGTCCACAATACCTTTGTGGTGGAAGATTTTAAAAACCACGGCGTGATCTTTGTGGACGATTTAAAAGAGGTGCCGGACAACGAACGGGTCGTTTTTAGCGCTCATGGGGTCGCCCCAACGGTCATCCAAGAAGCCAAATGCAAAAACCTGAAATACATCGATGCCACCTGCCCTCTGGTGACTAAAGTCCATCGGGAGGCGGTCAACTTTTCCAGACAAAATTATGAAATTGTCCTCATCGGCCACAAAGGCCATGAGGAACTCGTGGGTACATCGGGTTACGTTTCCCCTCAACTTCTTCATATCGTCGAGAACGAGGAAGATATCGAAAATCTGGCTATTGATCCCCAGAAGACAGTGGGGTATTTGACCCAGACGACCCTCTCGGTCACGGAGACCAAGGGCTTAATTGAAAAACTCAAAAATCGGTTTCCCCGCTTGGCTGGACCCCCTCGAGAAGACATCTGTTATGCCACTCAGAACCGCCAGGAAGCGGTCAAGGAATTGGCTAAGATCTGTGATCTCATTATCATCTGCGGTTCACCCAATAGCTCCAACAGCAACCGTCTGCGGGAAACGGGCGAAAAAGAAAACGTCCCCAGCTTCATTGTGGATACTGCGGAGGAGTTCGATGTGAATCTTTTGAAAGGGAGGAATAAGGTCGGCATCAGCTCCGGCGCTTCAGTGCCCCGCTTCATTGTGGATCAACTGATTTCTCGCATCCAAGAATATTATCCGGACACGGTTGTGAATTCTTTTCCGGATCCCGAGAAGAATATTGTGTTTCCGCTTCCGGCGATTTAGTTTCTCTTATCATAGAAAATACGTAATGGCCAAATTCATTATCGATAACATAGAGCATGAACTACCGGATGGGACGTTGTTGGCAGAGATCTCTGAGAAATCCGGAGTGCCTTTCAGTTGCAATTCCGGAGTCTGCGGCACCTGTCAGATCGAAATCCTGGAAGGCGCCGAGAACCTGGGGGAATTAAACCAGGAAGAAAAAGATCTGGCCATGGACCGGAATCACCGTTTAGCCTGCCAATGCGTTATCAGGCAGGGTGTGGTGAAAGTCAAATTTTAGCCATCATGTTTCAATTCTCCCAAATCCCCTTAGAAAAAATCGATCTCAAAAAAGATTTCCCTTCCCCGCAAACCGGAGCCCTGGTAACGTTCGAAGGGCTCGTCCGGAATCACAATGACAAAAGAAAAGTCGTGGCCCTCGAATACGAGGCCTCGGAAAGGCTTGCCCAAAAAGAGGCCCAGAAAATCCTCGCTGAGGTTCAAAAAAAATTTGACGTCCTTAAAGTCAAGTGCATCCACCGTCTGGGAAAGCTGACAATCGGCGAGATGGCGGTGTGGATCGGCGTCAGCGCCGCTCACCGGAGCCAGGCCTTTGCGGCCTGCCGCTATGTCATTGATGAAATCAAAAGCCGTCTTCCCATTTGGAAAAAAGAATACTACGAAAACGACAGCTCGGGCTGGGTCCATATGGCCTGAAGCGGAAAAGCCCTTTTCTTATTGAGGAATCTTTCCATGCTAACAAACCTCAGGACCCTCGCGGCTGGTCTTAAACCGAACGCGCCTTTAGCGGACTACACCACGTTTCGTCTGGGGGGGCCGTGCCGCTTCTTAATTGCCTGTGAGAGCCCCGAAGAGCTAGAGGCGGCGGTTGGAGAATTGCGGGAGTCCAAAAAAAATTTTATTTTGATCGGCGGCGGTTCTAACTTGCTTGTCAGTGATGACGGCGTAGATGCCGCGGTCCTGCGCTACCTGAGTCCTCGGCCTCTGATTTCCCGGGAAGGAACGGATCTGATTGTCTCGGGAAGCACCCTTTTGGATCATCTGGTGGAGTTTGCGTTAGAGTGCGGCCTGGAGGGGGTTAACTATGCGTCGGGAATCCCGGGCACCGTTGGCGGCGCCATTGTGGGCAATGCCGGAGCCTTTGGCCAACAGGTGGGAGATCATGTGACGTCGGTTTGTCTTCTGACCAAAGACGGCATCAAAAAAAAAGTCCCTCCCTCCCGTCTGGATTTTCGATACCGTCATTCCAATCTTAAGGAAACCGGTCATATGGTCTTGTCGGCAAGATTCGCGATGACCCCGGTCGATCCTGAAAAACTCCGACAAGAACGCCGGGATATCCTGAAGGTAAGGCACGAGAAACACCCTGATCTCAAACGCCAGCCCTGCGCGGGAAGTTTTTTCCGCAATATCGAGCCCACCTCCCAAGCCGAGCGCCGCCAGGCGGCGGGGTGGTTTTTGGAACAAGCGGGCGTTAAAAAATTCCGCGTCGGGGGTGCGGTCATTTTCGAAAAGCACGCCAACATCATCATCAAATCCGATGGCTGCCGCAGCCAGGATGTCTATGCCCTTTCCCAATTGATGGCGCAGGCGGTTAAAGAAAAATTTG
>CAZNDW010000077.1:0-2729 GCA_964571895.1 uncultured Planctomycetales bacterium | reverse complement strand
ACCCCCCGATCTGAAACATCTCGACTTTCGCGGGGGACTCTTTTTCGAGCGGGCCCGTGAGAGAACGATTCTCTGAATAACGATCGACTCGTCTGTGCCAAACTCCGGTCATGATCCTCAAGAGCTCCTCATCCGAGGCCCCCTCTCTTAAAGGCCCGCGCAGATCGGTCCCTTCGCTGGCAAAAAGGCAGGTGTAAAGTTTGCCGTCGGTGGAGAGACGCGCCCGGTGGCAGGTTCTGCAGAAAGGCTGGCTGACCGAGGAGATGAATCCGATCTCGCCGGAGCCATCGGCAAAACCGTAGCGGGAGGCCACCTCACCCTCATAATGGGCCGGAAAAATCTTGAGCGAAAATTCTTTGTCGATCAGGCGAACCAGCTCCTCGGAGGGGACAACAAACTTAGAGTGCCAATGATTGCAATTGCCGACATCCATATACTCAATAAAACGCAGGATGTGCCCCGTTCCCTTAAAATAGCGCACCAGATCAAGAACCGTGTGATCATTGACTCCCCGTTGAACCACGACATTGATTTTGATCTTTTGGAAGCCCACCCGTTCGGCCTCCCGTATCCCCTCTAAAACGTTCTCCAGCGATCCCCGGTTGCCGCTCATCGTGTGAAAAAGATCTTTGTCCAACGTATCGAGGCTGACCGTCAAGCGTCTTAAGCCCGCCTTTTTAAGCTCGCGGGCCTTCTCGGCCAGCAAAGAGCCGTTCGTCGTCAAGGCCAAATCCTCTATTCGAGAGAGTCCGGCCAATTGGGCAATCAGAAAAGAAAGCCCTGGCCTCAAAAGGGGTTCTCCTCCGGTCAATCGGACCTTGGTTGCGCCCAACCGGACAAAGAGCCGAGTCAAACGAAAAATCTCCTCAAAATTCAGCCAATCCTTTTTCTCGATAAAGCGGTAGCGTTCCTCATGCTCCTGGGGCATGCAGTATTGGCAGCGGAAATTGCAGCGGTCAATGACGGAGATTCGCAGATCGCGAAGAAACCGCCCCAAAAGATCCTGCGGCAGCGCAACCGTTTCGTTTTGATGAGTCATTAAGGATTGTTGAACCAATTTTAAGGACCCCCCTCTTATTCTGTGGACACCGTCCCCGTTTGATCCAACGCGCCTTTCAGGGCATGCCAGGCCAAGGTGGCGCATTTCACCCGGGAAGGGTACTGCCAGATCCCGGAGAATATGCAAAGAGGCCCCAGCGAATGGGGACCGTGATCCGGTTTCAATTCGCCCACCACCAGTTTATGGAACTGGTCAAAAAGCTCCCGGGCTTGAGCAATGGGCTTTCCTTTTAAAGCGGTTGTCATCATCGACGAGGAGGCCTTGGAGATGGCGCAGCCCGAGCCCTCGAAGGAAACGTCCTCGATTGTGTTTTGATCGTTGACCTTCAGATAGATGACCATGTGATCTCCGCAGATGGGGTTATACCCCTCTGCCGAATGGGTCGGGGCCTCAATTTTGCGAAAGTTGCGCGGTTTTCGGTTATGCTCGAGGATGACTTCTTGATACAGCTCATCGCGCACGCTGCCATTCATGAAAAAACTTCCTTTGCTTTATAAATAGCCTCGACCAAACGGTCGATCTCCGCTTTGGTGTTATAAAAAGCCAGCGAGGCCCGTGAGGTGGCGGGAACGCCAAAGCGCTGCATGACCGGCATGGTGCAGTGATGACCGGTGCGGATGGCGACCCCCTCTTCATCGACTAGAGATCCCACATCGTGCGCATGGATATGGGGAAGGACAAAAGACAAAACCGCGATCTTTTCTGGGGCGGTCCCGATGAGCCGCAAATCCGGAATCGAGGACAGGGCCTTTGTGCCGTAATCCAACAACTCTTTTTCGTACTCGGCAATGGCCTTAAGACCGATCGACTGGACATAGTCTATCGCCGCACCCAGGCCAATGGCGCCGGCGATGGGCGGGGTGCCCGCCTCGAATTTATAGGGAAGCACGTTGTAGGTTGTCTTCTCAAAGGTCACCGACGAAATCATATCCCCCCCGCCTTGCGCCGGAGGCATTGTCTCTAACAATTCGGATTTGCCGTAAAGGACCCCAATACCCGTCGGGCCATACAGTTTATGCCCGGAGAAAACCAGGAAATCGCAATCCAGATCTTGAACATCCACCTTCCGGTGATTGACCGCCTGGGCCCCGTCCACTAAAACCGGGGCCTTCAGCCGATGCGCCGCCGCAATGATCTTTAGAACCGGATTGACGGTCCCCAACGAATTCGAAACATAAACAATGGAAACAAACTTCGTCTTCGGATTAAGCAATTTCTCAAATTCTTCATAAATCAATTCCCCTTGATCGTTGATGGGAATGACTTTCAAGACGCAGCCTTTTTCCTCGCAAAGGATCTGCCAGGGAACGATGTTGGAGTGGTGCTCCATATGCGAAATGACGATCTCATCGCCGGGCTTTAAGAATTTTTTCCCGTAGCTCTGGGCCACCACATTGATCGAATCGGTCGTGCCGCGGGTGAAGATGACCTCCGACGGCTGCCGGGCGTTAAGAAAATTTTTTATTTTCTCCCGGGCGCCTTCGAAATCGGCGGTGGCCTGTTCCGTCAAATGATGCACCCCCCGATGGACATTGGAGCATGTCTTCTGATAATAGTTCTCCAGGGCCCTGAGAACACTGCGGGGTTTAAAGGTCGTCGCCGCGTTATCCAGATAGGCCAAGGGCCTGCCGTGGACTTGAACCTCAAGGTTGGGGAAGTCCTTTCGAAT
>CAZNDW010000076.1:0-5693 GCA_964571895.1 uncultured Planctomycetales bacterium | reverse complement strand
TGATATCGGCTTCGACAAGCCGGACATTGCCATTATGATGAGCGAGGTTTCCCGGACGGCCCGTGGAAAAATTATCGATGACCATCACCGTATGGCCATCGGCGAGGAGCTGGTCAACTAAATGACTCCCGATAAAACCCGCCCCCCCTGTCACCAAAACCTTTTTTTCTCTCATCAAGCTACTCCGGCACATCATCCATAGACCAACGAGACTGTTCTATGGAATAATCATCCGCGATTTTATCAACCAAAGACCTCAAGTCATCAACCCTCAGCCATTCCGTATTCGTATCGGAGGTATATCCAAAACCCTCAGGACAGGGTTGCCCTTTATTGTTGCCTGAACCGTTATGTTCAGATAGATTTCTTCGCAAGTGGTGATTATGCTGCACGATAAAACATTCCTTGAACTGGACAGCATTTCTGGCCTCATCTTCGCTTAAAAGTGTTTCGTGAATTTTTTCTCCGGGACGAATGCCGACAATCTCTTGCTTGCAACCCGAATCAATGGCTTTCGCCAGATCAACGATCTTCATGGAAGGAATCCTAGGGACAAATATCTCTCCCCCTTTGGCCCTCGATAAAGACTTGATGACAAAATGAACCGCCTGATCTAAGGTGATCCAGAATCGCGTCATCCCCTCATCCGTTATCGGGAGGACGCCCGTCTTGGAACGTTCCTGAAAAAATGGAATCACCGAGCCCCGACTTCCCAAGACATTCCCGTAACGGACAACCAGAAACTTCGTCTTGCTGTGGGCTGCTTCAGAACAATTGGCCGCAACAAACAGCTTGTCCGAACACAATTTTGTCGCTCCGTAGAGATTGACCGGGTTACAGGCCTTATCCGTTGAAAGGGCAGCGACTTTTTCCACTTTATTAACAATGGCGGCATCGATAATGTTCATGGCCCCCATGACGTTCGTCTTGATATATTCCTCCGGATTCCTTTCTGCGGCCGGAACCTGCTTTAAAGCCGCGGCGTGAACCACATAATCAACGCCTTCAAAAACACGCATGAGCCTGTCCTTATCCCGGATATCGCCGAGAACATACTCAAGGCAAGGATATTTGGAAGGGGCCCACTTCTGCGCCATCTCAAATTGCTTCAGCTCATCTCTGCTGAAAATGATCAGACGTTTAGGTTTAAATTCGGCTAAAACGATCTGAATCATTTTTTTCCCAAAGGAACCCGTGCCGCCTGTAATCAGTATAGTTTTATCATTTAACATGCTGAAGCTCCCTATGACATTAGTTTTCTTTTTTCAACTCCATCATGAGGTAAGATACGATCATATGATTGAGAATTAAGTGAACATCCTCAACCGGACCATATTCTCCTTTTTTACTCTTGATATGAACGACATGATCGCAAATTTGAGCTAACCGGCCGCCGTCAAATCCAACGAGAGCAACCGTCGAACCTCCTTTTTCTTTAGCCAGTTCTACAGCCTTGATCACATTGGGGCTGTTGCCGCTCGCCGAAATGACAACCAGGACATCCCCCGGGTCAAAATGGTATTGCATTTGCCTTGAAAATACGTGGTCATAACCGTAATCATTGCTAATCGCCGTCAACGTAGAAACATTGTCATTGATACTTTGAGCTCTAAAACCTTTCCCGCGAATCTTCCGGCCGATCTCCCCCATATCTTGAGAAAAATGAGAAGCGGTTGCCGCGCTGCCTCCGTTGCCGGCGAAATAAATGGTTTTATCATTCTCTCTGGCTTCCAATAAGCGATCGACAACCCTTTTGACAGATTCGATATCGATCTCGGAAATAAGCTTCTGCACATAATCACAATACCTTCTGAAATAATCGGCTTGTAAACTGCTCTCCTTAAAAATCTCTTCTAAGGTGTTCATGACAACCTCTCGCTTATTTGTTTTGGTCCCTCACAATCAAAGGGCCCCCTCATCCTTGATTCTGTAATAAAGCCGCATCTCTAAATCCTGCAGGATAATGATTTCCCCTGGCCAATTCTTGAATTAAATCCACGTGATTATGCAAAGCCAGATTATCCTTAGGAACATTTTCTTTGCATATCAAAAGGATACCGTTAACCGCTGTCTGGGGGACTTCATCCAGTAGTGAAAAAGAGCAGTCCTTCAACGGGACCTCTTTAGCGACCATTTCAATCAGGATGCTCAAATCGGACTTTCCAAAGATAAAAAAATCCCTGGCGCCGTCTTTATGCAAATCAAGCAATATCTCCTGAAGACGTGCCTTAATCAAGCCGATGGAATTCAGAGTCTTTAAGGTATATTTGATGGATTTACGGGTTTTTTCGCTAAAACCCTTGGGGGTAAGAATGTACTCAACCTTCTTTTGATTCAATTGTTTGGTGCGGATGTAGCCTTTGGTGATGAGCCGGCGGACCAACATGTTGATGGTGCCGAGGGAAAGATCCATGTGGCGGGATAAATCGCGTTGATTGACGGCCATCTGGGCCCCTACAATATTAATTAACTCAAACTCTCGTTCATCCTGGTACTCTGGAGGCATGGATCGTCTTGTCCTTCAATGGTTTTTGTTCTGAAAATAAACCAAAGGTGTTCATTTTTTGAACATTCTGGGATATTATCAAGGAATGAAATTGTTTTGTCAAGCATCTTTTTGGTGATTCAGCCAGGAAACTGCAATGTTATGGGATGAGGTTATGAGAGGAGGGGTTTTCGCTCCTTAAGTGGCTAAAGCTTTCGTTAAGATCCTTCAAGATGTCCGATAAGCTGAACGTCTGCCGCCAGGCCGGATAATCGGATTGAAATTTTTGATTGTTGGTCACATACCATTGATGATCCCCTTTTCGGGGGGCATCGTGGGTTGTGTAATTCAATTTTTTCCCCGTCATCTCCGTACATCGATGGATCGCCTCCAGAACCGAACAACTGTTTTGTCGCCCGCCTCCCAAGTTGTAAACGGCACCGGATTTGGGATTCTGATAAAAGTGATAGAACGCATTCACCACATCAAAGCTGTGGATGTGATCGCGAAGCTGTTTTCCTTTATAACCAAAGATCGTATAAGGTTTGTCCGTCAGGCAGCATCTCATCAAATAGGAAAGAAAACCATGAAGCATAACCCCGGCCTGGTTTGGCCCGGTCACACAGCCGGCCCGGAAACACACGGTCTTCATCCCGAAATACCGTCCGTACTCCTGCACCAAAAGATCCGCAGCACTCTTAGAGACGCCAAAAAGAGAATGGGTGGATTGATCAATCGTCATCCTCTCATCAATCCCTTGGTAATAACGGTGGTCTTGCGGGAGCTCCCAACGCGTGGGCAATTCCCTAAAAGGGAGGGAATTCGGCAGATCTCCGTAGACCTTATTGGTGCTGACAAAAATGAAAACCGCCTCCGGGGCATATTGGCGAGTGAGTTCCAATAGATTCAGCGTGCCATTCGCGTTGATCGTAAAATCCGTCAACATTTCCTGGGCCGCCCAATCATGGGAAGGTTGAGCCGCCGCATGAATAATCAATTTGATATCCCTGTTCCGTTCCTGGAATATCTTCTGCATCTCGTCATAATCTCGAATATCGAGATTTTTATGGTCGTAATTATTAAAAGTATTTTCGAGATTCTCTTTGACCCCTTGGGTTGACGCCTCCGGCCCGAAAAAATAACCACGCCTGTCATTATCAAGGCCAACGATAGGAAATTCTTTCTTGGCGAAAAATCTCACTGCCTCTGAGCCAATCAACCCTGCTGAGCCTGTTATCAAGACGATATCCATTTTTTATATCCGTAATGAATCTTTTGAATACAACGCTCCAGGATATTCAGTGTAAATAATATCATTCAACCCGTCAACCTAAATCCTGACACATCTTAACTTTGGGCTTGACATATTTGAAGGGCGCTCTTATCATTGGACAACAAATCCATCATAATAGCCAACAAGGTATGCTGAGTGTGACCCCTACAAAGGCTTTAAACGAGACCCCGCCGGATATTATGCCTTAATTAGAATACACCTCATGATGAAAAAAGTCGCAGACATTTTCCAACACAAAGAAAAGACCTACTCCTTTGAGCTCTTCCCTCCGAAGACCCCGGAGGGCTATGAACGGCTTCTTAAGACCATCGCTGAGATGGCCAAACTCAAGCCTGATTTTATCTCGGTGACTTATGGGGCCGGAGGAGGGAATCGGGAGAAAACATTTGATATTGTCAAACATATCGAAGAAAGACACAATATCATTGGGGTGGCCCATCTTACCTGTGTTCTGAATACAAAGGACGATATCAAAAATATTGTCGAAAATATCAAGAACTTAGGGATTAAGAATATTCTGGCTTTGCGCGGGGATCCTCCCAAAGATAATCCCGGCTGGCAGCCGGGGCCGGAGAATCTCAAATACAGCTCGGAATTATGTGAGTTTATCCGTTCGTTGTACGGGGATTATTTTGGAATCGGCGTGGCGGGTTTTCCGGAAGGCCACCTCCTGTGCCCCAACCGGGAGATCGACGCCCATTATTTGAAATTAAAGATCGAGGCGGGCGCGGATTACGTCATCACCCAGCTTTTCTTCGACAACAAGGATTATTTTGAGTACGTCCAGCGCCTGCGCCGGCGGGGGATCGAGGCCCGCATCATTCCCGGCATCGTGCCGATTACGGACTACAAGGCCATTGTCAATTTCTGCAGGCTCTGCGGGGCCGGTATTCCTCAAAGCGTTCACGAGACCTTTGGTCCCCTGCAGGATGATTCCGAAGCGACCTTACAAGAAGGGATCCGCTTCGCCATCCATCAGTGCCGGGAGCTGTTGGAGAATGGCGCGCCGGGAATTCACTTCTATACTTTAAACAAGGTGAGCCCGACGGATGCGATTCTCTCTGAAGTTAGACGCTGAGGATACATAACACTATCTGCTCCTCCCCACCTCAACCAACGCATATCTTCCCTCTGGACTCTTGTCGATTCTAAATCGGAATTGATCGTTTCGCGGGAGCCACTGCAAAAACTGCGGATCATAAGAAAGACGGATGAGGATTTCATACCCGATGAGTTCGGTCAACTTTGCTTCGAAAGTACACGTGCAGACGGCTTCCTGACCGCCGGATATCTCGGGGATGTCGGCTTGCGGAAGACTCACGACAGGTCTTTTTTTACGCTCCAGATCTTCCCTCTCACCTACCCCTAAAAAAAAATTCAGCACTTCACAGGAGTAATGAACACTGTGAAGAGGAAGCCATCCGGTATTCTTGACGGTAAACCGTAGGGAGGAATAAGGGCCTTTGTGCTCGATCAATTCTTTAGGAAAAATCTTTACTTTGGAGCTCGCGACATAATGGATCACGGCCGCGATCAAGGCGATCAACAAAAAAAGCCCCAGCAGATCGCGGATGGCATGAGAAAGGCCCGGAGCCCCCGCCTCCGGCGAGGGGGCGCTTTTCCCCCGCCGGCGCCACGGCCGTTTTTTATCTTTTCTTTTGTCTTTTTCCCTCATCTTTTTGTTTCGCCGTGGGCATCGGTCTCGACATAATCGAACCAGCCCAATTCAGTCGCCGGCGACTGAATTGGATGAAGCAGGGAGAAATGGGTTCAACGTAGGGGACGGTTTTAAACCGTTCCCTACGTTGAAGGTGTTCTCGGAAAAGCCGGGGCCGTGTTTTTCCGCGAGGGCCGCGGAAAGCCTGCCGATCAGCGGCGGCGCGCAGCGGCGTCCGTCTCTATCTGCTTGTCAGA
>CAZNDW010000075.1:0-6134 GCA_964571895.1 uncultured Planctomycetales bacterium | reverse complement strand
TACTTTTGCACCAGATGCATGTCGTGCTTGGGGACAAATAATTTATCCCCGCCCAAATATTCTACGATGAGATACTCTTGGGTTTGATCGCTCTGCTCACGAAACCTGGGGGCTAAGGAGGGTTTCCGTTCACCCTCACACCCAGGGTGTGGGGGTGAACTCGATGGCAACGGGGTGATCCCCAGGAATCGCCCGATGCCATAATGGGTGTGGACCACATAATCTCCTTTTTCGATATCGATGAAGGCCTGAAGGGGCGTGTCAGAATGAAAGGGCCCTGGCTTTGTGATTTTTCTGGGAAGGACAATCAGGATCTTGTGTTTCCAGATGGCCTTCGAGGTCCGGAGGTTGATGGTGTCGATCGCACGGATCTGATCGTCATCCAAAACGATCCTCACCGGGCAGTCGTAGTTGACCGGAAAAATATCCAGCACCCCTCCCCGCTTTGCAAAATCGCCTTCGGTTATAACGGATTTGACTTTCCGATAGCCGAGCTCAACGAGAAATCTAAGAATGCGGTTGAGATCAATCGTCTGACCGACTAGAAGCTCTAAAGACTTAAACATTCCCTTTAACTTCTCTTATGCCAAGCCAGAACCAAGGGGGAGGCGATAAAGACGGTGGAGTACGTTCCGGAGATAAAACCAATCAAAAGGCACAGCGCAAAGGTATTCAAAACCTCGCCGCCAAAGACAAAAAGGGCCAGAACCGCCAGGAAGGTCACCGAGGTCGTCAGGATGGTGCGGCTCAATGTCTGATTCACGCTCAAATTGATGAGCTCACCCAAGCTCATCTTTTTGGTCTTCGAAAGATTCTCCCGCACCCGATCATAAATGACGATCGTGTCGTTGATGGAATAACCGGCAATGGTCAAAAGGGCGGTGACAACCAGCAAATCAATCTGACGGCCCAACATGACCAAGACCCCGGCCGCCACCACCACGTCATGCAAGAGGGCAATGACACCGGCCGCGGCAAAGTCAAAGTGTTTGAAGCGGATCCGGACATAAATAAGAATTCCCGCCAGCGCCAGAAGAATAGCCCAGAGAGCCCGCTGGCGCAGCGCCTTTCCCACAACCGGCCCGACGGTCTCAATCCTCAAGATCTCAAAGGGATTCTCCGGCATCTTTTCTTTTAAGGCCTTCATCACCGGCTCCGAGGTATCGCCGGCCGTGCGCAGCATCACAATCTCCGGGGCCTTGTCGAATTGCTGGATGATGACATCCCCCACTCCGCCCGCTTTCAGGGCCTTGCGCAGATCCTCCGCTAACGGTGGCTTGGAAAACTTATACTCCTGGATTTGTCCGCCGGCAAAATCAATGCCGTAAACGTTTTGTCCTTTTAAAACAAACGACACCAACCCCGCGCCGATAACGATCAAAGACAAGGCGTAAAAGAAACGCCTCTTCGCAATAAAATCGATCTGGGTATGGGAAAAAAACTGCAGCATCGGCAAAGATTTCAAGAGCTTAAAATTAAAGAAAAGATGAAAGATGGTCTTGGTGACGGTTAAAGCGGTAAACAAGCTCGAGACCAGGCCCATCGTAAGAGTCACCGCAAAACCCTTGATAGGCCCTGACCCAAACTGAAAGAGCATAAAGGCCGCAATCAGGGTTGTGACATTGGAATCCAGAATCGCGGAAAAGGCGCGATGGTATCCGCTATTGATCGCAACCGGCAAAGGCCGGCCGTTAATGATCTCCTCGCGGATCCGCTCGTTGATGAGGACGTTGGCATCGACCGCCATCCCCAAAGTCAGAATGATCCCGGCGATGCCCGGCAAAGTCAGCGTGGCCTGGGTCCCGGGCAAGAGATCCTCTAAAGATCCCATGATCCCGAGAATAATCAGAAGATTTAGAAAAAGGGCGACATCCGCGATGAGACCGGCCAAGAGATAATAAATCGCCATAAAAATAAAGACCGCGGCCCATGCGATAAGGATGGCCTGGATCCCGGATTGAATAGAATCCTTCCCCAAAAGGGGCCCGATGGTTCGTTCTTCCTCAACATGCATCGGTGCCGGGAGAGACCCCGAACGAAGCGCCAACGCCAAAAGGGAAGCCTCCTCAAAAGTAAAAAGTCCGCTGATTTCGGCATCGCCGCTTAAAATCGCTTCTCTAATATTGGGGGCCGAAAGCACTTCACCGTCCAAGACAATAGCCAGCCTTTGCCCAACGTTCTTTTGGGTCAGCTCTGCAAATTGTTTGGCACCCTGATTATCAAATGATAAAGAAATCTTGGGCTCCCCTAAGCCGTTGGTGGCAAAATCCACCCGTGCATCCTTGATGTGGGTACCGCTTAAGGCTGCCTTCTTTTCCAATAAAACCGGCTCGGCCGAGGCCTCTTTTTTCTCTTTGATATATTTTAGCTCATAATCTTCGTGAACCGCCCCCACTAAAGCTTTTTGTAATGCGGCCGCGTCGGAAGAAACGAGTTTGAATTCCAACTGGGCAACCCTTCCGATCATGGTCAAGGCGGCCTGTCGGTCGGTTATCCCCGGAAGCTGCACGAGGATCTCATTCTCTCCCTGTCTTTGGATAACGGTTTCTCCAACACCCAAGGAGTCGATGCGATTTCTTAAAATCTCCATGGCCCGCAAGACCGCATCCCCTCGGGCATTCTCCGGTAACTTTTCGGTCTCTACCTTCAAAACCAGATGCATCCCTCCCCGGAGGTCCAGCCCCAAATGGATTCTTTTTTGTAAGGGGAAGGTGTAATACAAGGAGACGGCGATGATCCCGAGGATGAGGAAAATTCTGAGTTTGAGATTTTTGTTCATGGTTACACCATAAATAGAGGAGGCTTTAGTCGGCCGATTTTTCGACGCTCGCAATGGCTTCTTTATCCACTTCCATTCGGCTATTGTCATCGATACGCACAACAACCGTTCGGTCTTTTATGTTGACGATCGTTGCGTGGATGCCGCCGGAGGTGACCACTTGATCGTTTTTCTTGAGATTCGCCAGCATCTCTTGACGCTTTTTCTTTTGGGCTCTTTGGGGTTTGAAAATCAGAAAATAAAAAATAAGAATAATGAAAAGATAGGGAATGATCGGAAACTGCAAGAGCGGCGGTACGGTTTGTTCGGGGGGCATGGTTAGTCCTTTCTCCAATTTTCTTAAGTGGTATTATCGTTTGTATTAAGCAACCTTTTTTAAAAGACTCCTGACGGTCTCGCTCACTTGAGCGCCTTTCTTGACCCACTCATTGAGCCTTTCTTTGTTGATCGACAAGCTGGCTGGGCTGCGGGCCGGATTATAAAACCCCAGGATCTCTAAATGCCGACTGTCCCGGGCATCTCGCCGGCTGATGGCAACGATGCGATAATTGTATCGCTTGTTGGCTACTTTTCCTGCCTTCTGCAATCTGATTCGTACTTGCATGATTCATCCTTTCTCTAGCTACTCGCTCTTACATTCCCCCATGGGCCATTCGAACCGCCGCAATCTGGGCCTGGGCCTTGTTGATCGTCTCCTGATATTCCCGGCTGGGGATGGAATCAGCGACAATCCCCGCGCCGGCTTGAATGTACGCTTTGCCCCCCACGACCAGAATCGTCCGGATGTTGATGCAGGTATCCAAATTCCCCGAGAAACTCAAATACCCCACAGCCCCGGCATAGGGGCCGCGGGAGGTGTGCTCGAGCTCTTCAATAATCTCCATGGCGCGGATTTTGGGCGCACCCGAAACGGTCCCAGCGGGGAACGCGGCCTTCAGGGCATCCAAGGCATCACAGGTCTTTTTGAGGCGGCCTTTCACATTGCTGACAATATGCATCACGTGGGAATATTTTTCAATGGTCATAAATTCCGAGACCTTAACCGTTGATTTTTCGCAGACCCTCCCCAAATCATTTCGTCCCAGATCAACGAGCATGATGTGCTCGGCCTTTTCTTTGGGGTCGTTCAAGAGATCCTTCATCAACGCCTCATCCTCTTTTTCATTTCTGCCGCGCCGCCGGGTGCCCGCGATCGGACGCGTCTCCACCACCCCCTCTTCACAGCGCACCAGCAATTCCGGTGATGATCCAATAATCTTCAGGTCGGCAAAATTAAGATAATACATATAAGGCGAAGGATTCAAAGACCTCAGCATCCGGTAAATATGAAAAGGATCGGTGTGAATCGGGACCTCAAAGCGCTGGGATAAAACGACCTGAATAATGTCTCCGGCCTTAATTTTCTTTTTGGCCTCTTTGACCATCCCCGTAAACTGCGCTTTTGTCAGATTGGATTTCACAGCCAATCCATCGGGATGGGCCGGTACGGATGGGGACGCCAAAGGCTGCTTGAGTTGAGAGATCAAATCTTGAATCGTCTGGATGGATTTCTCGTAACTTTTGATTTTCTCCTCGGGTGTACTCTTGGGATCAAAAGAGGCGCACGAAACCACCTTGATTTTGTGGTTCAGATGATCAAAGATGACCAAATTCTTAGTAAGGATCAAAACCATCTCCGGACATCCCAGATCGTCCTTTGTCCTTCGCGGCAGCCTCTCAAAAAACCGAACGCCATCGTACCCCAAGAAACCGACCATCCCACCGCAAAATCGGGGAAAACCTCTCAAAGAAATAAGACGGTACCGGCTCATAATCTCACGGATAAAGTTCAAAGGAGTCTCTGGCAAGTCCAACCGTTCTTTTTTCGCCTCCGGACTTTGAGGGTGGATGATCTCAGCCGTCTTATCTTTGAGACGAAAAATCATCTCCGGGTCCTTGGCCAGAAAAGAATAGCGGGCCACCTTCTCCTGGCCTTCCACCGATTCCAGCAAAAATGAGTACGGGGCTTGGGCGGCTACTTTAAAATACGCCGAGACTGGTGTCTCTAAATCCGCCAGGATTTCGCCATAGACCGGAATGAGGTTCCCCCGTCCGGTTGAGCTCAATTTCAAGAACTCTTCTTTAGTTGGATGATACATCGTCTCTGGGGATCCTTCAATACAAACGTATTAAGTCATGTGTCATTGCGAGTCCAGACGCTTTTGGTCGGGACGAAGCAATCTTTTATAGGATTGCTTCGTCGCAAAAGGCGCTCCCCGCAATGACACGTATATTATCTGCACTTAGCGGTCCCCCCTCTTCACCTTCCGGTAAAAACAACTGCGCTTCAAGGTGTGACACGCGGCTCCCACCTGACGGACTTTGATCAAAAGGCAGTCGCAGTCGCAGTCATAATAAATGTCTTTCACGAATTGGAAATGGCCCGAGGTCATTCCCTTAATCCAGTATTCTTTCCGCGAACGCGACCAGAAGCAGGTTTTCCCTTCTTTGAGGGTGCACCGGATGGATTCCAAATTCATATAGGCCATCATCAAAACGTCTTTGGATTTGGTGTCCTGAATGATCGCTGGAATAAGACCTTGGTCATTGAATTTTAATCTCTTCAAAGTCCTCGGAGTCAGAATGATTTTCTCCTCGGCTTTAAGCGTTGTTTTCATAAGCGCACCGGAATGGATCGTTCCTTTAAATAGCGTTTCACCTGCGGGATCGAAAGCTCGCCGTAATGAAAGACCGAGGCGGCCAAGGCGGCATCCGTTTGGGTCTTGGTAAAAACCTCGTAGAAATCTTCGAGCTTTCCCGCGCCGCCGGAGGCGATGACCGGGATATGGACTGCGCGGCCGATCTCAGCGGTCAAGGCCAAATCAAATCCCTTTTTGGTTCCATCATGATCCATGCTCGTTAAAAGAATCTCACCGGCGCCGAGCCCTGCGACTTCCTGCGCCCACCGCACGGCGTCTTTTCCCGTGGGGGTGCGGCCGCCATGAATAAAGACTTCCCATCCCTCTTGACTCTTCTTCGCGTCCACGGCCACCACAATGCACTGGCTCCCAAAAAGCCCGGCCGCCTGGCGGACCAGATCCGGATTCTCGATGGCTGCGGTATTCAGCGAAACCTTATCCGCGCCGGCCTTCAAAAGATCGCGAATATCATGAACGCTGCGAATTCCTCCCCCAACGGTCAGCGGCATAAAAACCTCTTCTGCGGTTTTTTTCACAACATCCAGAAGAATCGAACGCCGCTCATAGCTCGCCGTAATATCCAAAAAAACGATTTCATCCGCCTGCTCGTTGTTGTACGCCTTGGCAATGCCGACCGGATCCCCGGCATCCTTGAGATTAACGAAATTGACCCCCTT
>CAZNDW010000074.1:0-6207 GCA_964571895.1 uncultured Planctomycetales bacterium | reverse complement strand
CCGTGATCCTTTGAAACTCAAAGCTTTGCTGTATTAAAACTCGCACACGGCGTTATGCTTTAATCTTTATACAAAAGAAATATCCCGATGTGGGCAAAGAGATTGGGTAGCACACGAATTTCTTGATTTCCCGCGATCGCCCTCTCCCGATCGATTGTGATCCCTTTTTCCCGGCAGAAATTTCGAAAATCTTTCAAACTCAAGAACCGGAGATTGGGCGTGTTGTACCATTGGTAAGGGAGTTCTGGGGTGACCGGAACCCGGCCCTTAAAGAAGATCTGAAAACGGGCGCTGATCTGGCAGAAATTGGGTATCCCGACGATGACTTTCTTCCCAACGCGCAGGGCCTCCATAATGACCTTTTCCGGATTCAACACCTCCTGGAGGCTTTCATTTAAGATCACGTAATCAAACCGTTTGCTGGAATAATCCACGAGACCCGAATCGATATCGCCGTGGGAAACGGTCAGGCCCCGTTCGATGCACTTGTAGATCGCCTGTTCGTCGATTTCAATGCCGGTTCCCCGGATCGCCTTATGATGAATGAGGAGGGCCAGGAGATCGCCGTCGCCGCAGCCCAGATCAAGGACCTTAGAATTCTCCTCGATCAGATCCAAGATGATCTTATGATCCAAACGGATGAGTTTATTTTGATCGCTTTCCATGGAATTTTTCCTTGTGGAGCCGATTCAAGAAATGAGAAACGAGGCGGGACTGTCCTTCAATCTCCACCAAAAAGGCATCGTGGCCGTAGGAGCTGGTGATCTCGCAATCCGAGACATCCAGATCATTGGCCTTCAAGGCCCTTACCATCTCTTTGGATTGATAGGAAGGATACAGCCAGTCCGAGGTGAAAGAGATGACCAGAAAACTGGCTTTCATGCCTTTAAACGCCGCCGTTAAATCCCCGTCCTCGGCCAGATCAAAATAATCCAGCGCCTTCGTCAGATACAGATACGAGTTGGCGTCAAACCGCTGGACAAAATTATCCGCACGGTATTTGAGATAATTTTCCACCTCAAAGTCATGCGAAAAATCAAAACCCAATTTCTCTTTTCCGATCAGCTTGCGGCCGAATTTTTCATCCATGGATTTGTCGCTCATATATGTGATATGGCCGATCATTCGCGACAACGCCAGGCCCCGCGCCGGGATGGATTTGCCATAGTAATCGCCCCCCCGCCAGTCGGGATCCGACATGATCGCCTGACGACCCACCTCATGCAGGGCAATCTGCTGGGCGGTGTGCCTCGGGTTGGTCGCAATCGCAATGACCGACTCCACACCATCCGGATACGAAACCGCCCACTCCAAAGCCTGCAGCCCGCCCATGGAGCCTCCGGCGACGCAAAAGAGTTTCGGAATCCCCAAATAATCGATGAGCTTCTTCTGGGCGATCACCATGTCTTCAATGGTCACAAAGGGAAAATTCAGGCCATAGGGTTTGCCTGTTTGGGGATTGATCGAGACCGGGCCGGTCGTTCCCTTGCAGCTGCCCAGGACATTGGGACAGATCACAAAATATTTGTTGGTGTCGAAGGCCTTGCCCGGACCGATCATGCCGTCCCACCAGCCGAGTTTGGTTTCACCTTTATGAAACCCCGCGGCATGGGCGTCGCTGGTTAAAGTGTGAAAAATCAAGATCGCGTTGGATCGGTCGGCGTTTAAAGTGCCATACGTTTCATAAGCCTGCGTGATGGGACCGAGCTTCACGCCACTTTTAAGGACGAGCTCATGCGGCGGTTCATAGGTAGTAAACAACTGGGGTTCCACAAGCCCGACGTTTTCTGTATTCGTTTGAGTTTCGACATTCATTTTGATCACCATAAAAAGATGATTTCCTAAAAAAGACTATCACCTGGAATTGGCGTAGCGAAACATCGCCTCGATACACTTGAGGGCTTTAAGACGGGTCGTCTCCTTGAGGATCACGTGGTCTTTCTCGGTAGGATTCTTTAAGACCCTTAAGATATCAGCGAGGGTATTGGATTTCATGTACTTGCACAAGGTGCAGGAGCCGACCAGCCTTTTCTGGGGCATCTCCACCTGCAGCCGCGAAGACAAGCCGCATTCCGTGAGCATCAAAAATTCTTCGGCGTCGGAGTCTTCCATGTATTTGAGCATCTGGGAGGTGCTCCCGACAAAATCGGAATGGCGGCAAACCTCGGGCTTGCATTCGGGGTGGCTGATGACCTTGGCCTTGGGATATTCCAGACGGATGCGATGGATCTCTTCGGCACTATACTCCTCGTGAACATAGCAGGTGCCGGAATAATAGCGGATATCCTTCTTCATCCCTCGTCTTTTCATCTCGTTAACCAAATTCTGACCCATGAATCGATCAGGGAGAAAATAGATCTTGTCCTGAGAGATATTCTGCACGATATCGTAGACGTTGGCCGAGGTGACGCACACATCGCATTCGGCCTTGACTTCGGCCGTTGTGTTGATGTAGCAGACAAAGGTGTAGCCCGGAAATTCCTTTCTTAAATGCCGAACCTGGGAGGCGTTGATGGAATCCGCCAAGGTGCATCCGTCCAAAGGCGCGGGGATCAAAACTACCTTGTGAGGATTCAGGATCTGGGCAGTTTCTCCCATAAACCGCACCGCGGCGAAAACGATGATCTTAGCGTCGGTTGTGGTGGCGTCTTTGCTGAGGGCATAGGAGTCGCCCACAAAATCCGCCACGCCATAAACGATTTCCGGGCTCACATACGAATGGGCCAAAATGACCGCCCGTTTTTCTTCTTTGAGCTCATTGATTTCATTAATCAGCGGAGCCAACTCTTCGCATTTCTTAAGGGAATAATGACAAACAGTCCCCCCCACTTTAATGTGTTTGAGCTTCTCATAAAGCTCGTGAGCGCTTAGCCGTTCGATCGTGATCATCGTTCACCTCAAAGCGTTGGTTCTGTTTCTCTTTGAAAGAGATTTATATAACAAATTCCTTAAAAATGCAAGCTAATCGAAGGAGGAGTCCTTGGGGTGGACAACTCGTGGGCCGCGCGCCAGTTGGGAATGATCCGCTTTTTAGAACGATCCAGCGGGCTGTCTTGGGGAACGTTTTTCTGTGGGGGCGGATGGTTAAAAAAATCAAACCCCACCCCGGCCTGGGGCCGGAACTCGGCCCAGTTGGTCAAAGGGATCCGGTCATGATTATAAGGACAAACTTCCTGGCAGATGTCACAGCCAAAGAGCCATCCCCGGGTTTCTTGAAGTTCCTTGGGGGTTAAGGGGCTCTTTTTTTCAATCGTCCTGTAGCTAATGCAGCGGGTGGCATCCAAATGATAAGGCTCGGTCAAGGCTCCGGTGGGACAGGCCTCCAAACACAGGCGGCACTGACCGCAATCCCACGACAAAGGCTCATCCCCGGGGAAGGCGTGAGTAGTTAGAATAACGCCGATAAAAAAATACGAGCCCAAACCGGGCTTGATGACCATGGTATTTTTGCCGCGGAAGCCCGCGCCGGCCTTCAAGGCCAGGCTGCGCTCCGCAATGGGACGGCTGTCCACACCGATATAGCAACGGATATGGGGGGCCTCGTCTTTAAGGAAATCAACGATTTTTTCCAGCCGCTCTCTCATGACCGTATGGTAATCTTTTCCCACCGCGTACCGGGCGATTTTGAATTCGGCAGTCAACTGCCGGAGGGGGGTGTTCTTATAATTCTTGATCAAAACGACCGCGGATTTGACGCCCGGCAAAAGAAGGTTGGGGTCTTCCTTAAACCGTAAATGCTCCTCGAGGTATTTCATCTCGCCGTGCCTTCCTTCAGCCAGCCACCTTCGTTTGTGCTCGAGCTGATCTTGAAGAAAAGGATCCGTGAAGCGGCAATCGTCGAAGTCCAGCTGCTTAAGGGCATATTGGTAAATTTTTTCTTTGATCGTTGTTGGGGAATCTTTAGTTTGGAGCATGCATCACTTTTCCTTTCAAAACATTCGCTGTCGCTTCCCTAATGGCCACCGGCACAAACTCTCCCACTCGGTACGGGCCGCTTGGAAAAATCACGAGTTTGTTGCCGTCAGTCCGCCCTTGAAAATCGCTTAAGGATTTCGGGGTTCCTTCTTCTTCCACCAGAACATCCATCACCTCGCCCACAAGGGCCTGATTCCTTAGTAAAGAGATTTCTTTTTGGATTTCATTCAAGCGCACAATGCGTTCGGTCTTGACGGTCTCGGAAATATCGTCAGGAAATTTCTTTTCGGCGATCGTTCCCGGGCGTACGGAGTATTTGAAAATGAAGGCCGAATCAAACTGAATGGCGTTCATCACCTTGACCGTATCTTCAAGCTCGGCGTCGGTTTCAGTGGGGAAGCCCACGATCACGTCTGTGGTGAGCGCGGCGTTGGGGATGAGCGTTCTGATCTTGTCCGCGAGGCCGAGGAATTCTTCCTGCGTGTACGTTCGATTCATCAAATCCAGGATGCGGTTGCTGCCGGACTGCAGCGGCAGATGAATGTGCTTGCAGACCTTCGGGTTGTGGGCCACGACGTTGAGCAGTTTATCGGGAAAATCCTTCGGGTGCGGCGAGGTGAAGCGGATCCGTTCGATGCCGTGAACCTTGCTGACCTCCTTGAGAAGATCGGCAAAATCCGCGTCCTCAAAACGATAGGAGTTGACGTTCTGCCCCAAGAGCGTCACTTGTTTGAAGCCATCCTCGGCCAGGCGCTGGACCTCCTCCACCACATTCTCCGGCGAGCGGCTGCGCTCGCGCCCGCGCGTGTACGGCACGACACAGAACGTGCAGAAGTTATTGCACCCGCGCATGACGGCAATCCAGGCGTTGACGCCTTTTTCGCGTCTGGGATAAACGTCGCTGTACGTTTCAAATTCCGACAAGGTGACGTCGTATGGTTTCGAGGTAGGGTCGGGTTTGAAACCCGACCCTACCTCGGTCGCATAACATTCGTTAATCAATTGCGGCAATCGTTTGTACGAATCCGGCCCGGCGATAAAATCGATACCTAAATTTGGATTTTCCAAGAGCGCCTTGCGAAAATTCGTGGCCATGCAGCCGAGGATGCCGATCAAAGGCCGAGGCTGACCGCTGCGGCGGCGCTCGTGTTTAATAGAATGAATCCGCCCGTAGACCTTGTTATTGGCGTTCTCGCGCACCGAGCAGGTGTTGAGCATGACAACATCCGCCTCGTGCTCGCTATTCACAAAGATAAAGTCTTCCTTCGTGAGAATAGCGCGAATAAGTTCGCTATCATATTCATTCATCTGGCAACCGTAAGTTTCAAGAAAAACCTTTGGTTTTTCTTGAAACTTAGACACGGTTACTCCCGCGTCTAGATTTGCGGGTGAAACACGCAAACCTGCGGGAGCATCCATAGGTTTCAATGTAAAATTATTTCTTCTCTGCATATAACCTAACCATTTCTTCCTTTTCTCTGCGTCGAAGCTTTTTAACACTTCTTTCCGCATTCAACACATTTTTATAATACCGGTACTCTTTTACAAACACCAGCTTTATCGGTCCCTTGCCACGCAAGAACTTCGCGCCATAACCATTATTGTGAAGCTTGATCCTTTCTTCAAGGTCATTCGTATAGCCTGTATAGTAAGTGCCATTTTTATCTTCTACGATGTATACGTAAAATTTACCGTGTCTTTTCATGCTTTGCCCAATCAAATCTGTAGGCCCATAGGTTCTTCGAACCTAAACATGGGCCTTCACGCTTTGGTTCCAAGGAACCAGTGAAGGAGCAACCGTATCTCTTGTTAAAAACTGATCGTACCTATTTGTCTCGTTAAGAATCTTTCTTATTTCCTCTAGATGTTTCTCATCCTTGATAGTTATAAATTCTGATCTGGAAATTGTGCCGTAAGGATTTGTACTGGGGTGAACATCAAATTCAATTATGTAGAACGAATGATCTTCGTTAGGGGGGTAAACTTTCCAGTGGGCCGTTGCTTTGCGCCCCTTGAACGTGTACGTCCCTTGATAATCCGTTGTTAACTCTTTAAAGTTTCTTGTCCTGAGGTTTTCAAGGATAAACTGCCTTCTTGCTTGTCCAGAGAAAAATGGAGAAAACACAAAACGTTCAATAAAAAATGCAATCAACCCAATCAATGCAATGATCGTCAGTGCATTCATGTCAATTGCTCCCAGCGCGAATCCTTATTCCATCGTGCGTCCCCGGATTTACTAGAAGCCATTTCATAACCTAAAGATTTCGTAATTTAAGGTATTGCGACGGGTGA
>CAZNDW010000073.1:0-6251 GCA_964571895.1 uncultured Planctomycetales bacterium | reverse complement strand
TAGGCAGAACATTCTTGTCGTAAATGCGCGGATAGAACCCGTGGATCAGATAATCTTCGAATATGGACATATTGTCAATATGATTTACAATATGTCCATATATAATAATTTACTGCAATTAAAAAATTTATAACTATTTCGTATAAGATTCCAAAGCGATCGCCTAAGGATCTCCCTACGACCGATCTTTTTTCCACACCGCTTTCCTGCGCAAGGTGCGGTGATAGGCCACCGCAAAGCGGTGGGCCTCGTCTCTCACTCTTTGCAACAACTGCAAGCCCAGCGAATCGCGGGTCAACCGCAACGGATTTCTTTTCGCCGGGACAAAAATCTCCTCCTCTCTTTTGGCCAGAGCGATGATCGGAATATCCACCTCCAAGGCCTTCAGTTCGGACAACGCCGCAGACAACTGGCCTTTGCCGCCGTCGATCAGGATGAGATCCGGAAAGATGGCGCGCTCCTCCTTGAGGCGCCGGTACCGCCTTTTGACCACCTCCGCGATCATTTGAAAATCATCGATCCCCTCCACCTCCCGGATGCGAAACCGGCGATAATTGTTCTTGTCGGGCTTCCCATTGAAAAAGGACACCATCGATCCCACCGCCTGCTGGCCCAGGATATTGGAGATGTCAAAGGCCTCCACGCGCTCGGGGTGCCGCGGAAGCCCCAAGGCTCGCTTGAGCTGCTCGGCTTCTTTATAATAATTGAGATCGGGACTGCCGGAGTACAGCGCGCCCATCGCCCGGATCTGGTCGCGCACCTTGGCGGCCTCTTCAAATCTTCTGTCCTTAACCAACGCCTCCATTTCGTTTCTTAAACCGCGGTACAGCTCATCCTTTTTCCCCTCCAGGATGAGGCAAACATTGCGAACGATCTTATGATACTCCTGGGCGCCGATATTCTGGATGCAGGGCGCATCGCACAATCCGATATGAAAATCCAAACAGGCCTTGTTGGGAAACGGATCGCAGGTGCGGAAATGAAAAATCTTGCGGATGATATCCAAGGCCTCGCGGATCAATTTGGGATTCACATAAGGCCCGTAATACGCAGAATCCTTTTTAAACGCCGGACGCTCGACGGATATCCGGGGGAACTCCTCGTTGGTAACCTGGATAAAAGGATAGCTTTTGTCATCGCGCAGCTCCACGTTAAATTTCGGCTGATACTGCTTGATGAGGCTGGCCTCTAAGATCAAGGCCTCGGCCTCGCTGGCTGTCGGGATATAGCCAACATCATGGATTTGAGGAACCAAAAGATCGGTTTTGGTGACAACACCCCGGGAGGGACGAAAGTACGACTCGACCCGCTTCTTTAAGCAAACCGCCTTTCCGATATACAACACCCGGCCCTGGGCGTCCTTCATGAGGTATACCCCGCTGGTCATGGGTAAAGCGTTTATTTTTTCCGGAAGATCCATGGCATCACCCCAGGTCAATTTCCCAGCCGGCTGGGATTTCTTGTGGGCGCTGATTTTCTCCTGAAGACCCATTGCATAACCCCCGTGACTCCGTCCAGCTTCAACATCCAGGCGAGAAAAACGAAGCTCACACACCCCAAAAGACCAATCCCCAAAAGCCTTAAGGGTTCGCTTAAGACTAAACCGGATCTTAACCCCGCGATCACAACGGCCGCCATCCCTAAGCTCGCCAGCGTCAATCGCGCCATAAAGCCGCGCATCTCCTCTTTTAATCCCGTCAGTCTTTGATCCATCAGAAAAAATAATATCAAAAAATTGAGGGAAACGGCAATCGAGCTCGCCAAGGCAATCCCGCCGACCTGTAAGGGCCCTATAAGCAAAAAATCCAAAACCGCGTTCACCAGAAAAGACAAGGCCCCCACTTTCACCGGCGTTCTGGTATCCTGCAAGGCAAAAAAGCCACTCGTTATGATCTTTTGTCCCCCGTAGGCCCACAACCCCAGGCTATAAAATAAAAGGGCGTTGGCGGTGATCTGCGTGGAGTAGGAGGTAAATTCCCCTCTTTCAAAAAGAACTCGGATCATGGGAACAGCCAGAAGAAAACACATCAAGCTGACAGGGAGCATGATCAAAAAAATATTTTTTAAGGAAAAAACCAAAGTGGTCTTTAAATTTTTCCAGTCCTCCTTAACCGCAAAGCTCGAGAGACTCGGCAAAACAGCCGAAGCGAGCGCGACCCCGAAAATCCCCTGAGGAAACTGGACAATGCGGTTGGCGTAATAAATCGCAGAAACCCCACCCGGCCCAACGATCGTAGCCAACGACGCACACAACGTGTCCACAAAGACATTCAACTGGTAAATCCCGGAGCCAACCAGCCGCGGCAGAAGCAGCTTCCCGATTTTCCGGGCCCCGGGATGAATCAGCGTCTTCGGCCACACCCAGCGCATCCCCAATTTCTTCAAGGCCCTCATTTGAAACCAAAGCTGCGCCACCCCTCCGGCCAAGACACCGGCCGCCAAACCGACAATCGGCTCCCCCATGGTTTGGGAGGCCCAAAAAGCGGCTATGATCATGGCGACGTTCAAAAGGCAGGGGCTGAAGGCCGGCCAGAAAAAAGAACGCAGCGTCAGCAAAATCCCCATGCTGTAGGCGGTCAGACCAATCAAAATCAAATAAGGAAAAAGCAGCCTCGTCAATCGAATCGTCAGGTTCAATTTCTCCGGTTCCATGATAAAACCCGGGGCCATCAGACGAACAATCCCTGGTGCCAGAAGAATTCCCAAAAGACAGATGACACTCAAGACGATCGTGCATAAAACAAAAATCACACCCGCCAGATGTCCCAGCGCGGTTTTGTCTTTTTGATTGGGATCCGCGTATTCGGCCAAGACCGGCACAACCGCGGAGTTGACGGCCCCCTCTCCCATCAGATCCCGCCACAGGTTGGGAAGCCGGAAGGCAACGAAAAAACTGTCCGCCGAGGAGGTGGTCCCGAACACGCGGGCCAGAATCACGTCCCTTACAAAGCCTAAGATTCTGGAGGCCAACGTCCCCAAGGAAAAAATAGAGGTGGATTTGAGGATCGAAGGGTTGGAATCCCTGTCCGATTTATCCATTGACATCTTTGTGGGTCTCTGCTATAAAATGGGCCTTATAAAAGAAAGGGGATGAGACCTTGCCACAGCGAAGAAATGCCATCAAGGCCTTGCGCATCAATCAAAGAAGACGGCTCCACAAGATCCATATCAAGACGGACCTTAAGAAAACCATCAAGAGATTCAAATCCCTTGCGGCCGCCCAGAATGCGAAAGAAGCCCAAACGCTCCTGCCTCTTCTCTATAAGAAACTTGACAAAGCCGCCAAGCGAAACATCCTCAGCAAAAATACGGCTGCCCGCCGAAAATCCCTCCTGACGCGGCTTCTGGCCGGCACCCCGGCAGCCCCCTCATCGTGAGAGCATAAGCTTAACAACCAAAATCTCCAAGGCATGCTCCGGCTTGAGGCGGCTGCGCTTGATATGAAGGTCTGTTTCTTGAAGCGCCGTCAGCCCCTTCTCAAAACGCCCCAGGGCCATCCCCGGCCGGGATTGGGCCCACCACCACACCAACCCTCCCATAATCTGCAGAGGATGAATCCCTAAATCGAAAAGCTGATCCATGATCTTTAAGGCCTCGATTTCGTTTTTGGCCTCCATGGCCTTCGTCATATCAAAGACGTTGAATTTCCGTGCGGCCCGAGTGCTGAGGACTTTTGTGTTTTTCAGTTTTCTAATAAAAGCATCGCGGGGTTGCCACTGTGAAGAATCGAGAACCAAAACGGTTGTGGAGAGGAATTTCTCCATCAAGTCGACGATCAGATCTTGATGAAGGGGTTTGAGCTGATGAGCGCTGCGGATAACGATCAGCCGCTTGGGGGCGAGGGCCGGCAACATCAGCAGGGCTTTCTTTAAAGTCCCCGGATCCAATTTGTGGGGATCCAAAGATTCATAGTCGAAGGAGAGCGCCCCGGACTGAGGGAAAAGGCTCTTTTTTAATTCGGCGATTTGGGCGTCTTTGACGAGGGTATCTTCGCCTAAGAGAAGATAAATCACGGACAATCACCAATTTTCGATGGTTCGTTCGACAATCCGGCGGGCTAGATCCTTGAGGGCCTCCTCCAACGCGACCGTCTCTGATTTGGCCGAAGGCCCACTCACAAAGTAGGTTGTGTCTCCGGTAAAACTGGGTTCTTCCCAGAACGGCTCATTCCTTTTTTGATCCCACATCTTCAAAGACACATCAATTGCGATCCGGTATTCCTGAACGTCTCTGTCCTCGGTATAGCGCAGGCCTTCCCGCCGGTAGCTTAAGAGCTCGCCTTTCAAAATCAAATCGGCCTTGTCGCTGTCGGCCACCCGGAGATTCCCGTCAAAGAGGAATCGATCGACGACGGCGTTTCGAATCTTGACCTCTAAAAGGGGGATATAGGTCCCGGGAGTGCTTTCGTCGGCTGAGATGATCTTATTTTTGAAAGGGGCGACGTGAACGGTCTTGATTCGGCTCGGCAAAAGCGACCGTGTGGTGTAGCCGCAGCTGGCCGTCCATCCCAACAAGCCCAGCAGAAGAATCCACAGAAGAGATTTTTTCATTGAGTTTTGCGCTCCAATTCCCGGATCTTCTCTAAGGACTTGGCAGCCCAGACGGTATTCTGATAATCGTCGATGATGGCGGCATAATAGATCTTGGCGGCCTTATAATTTTTCTGCTTTTCATAAAAATGAGCGATTAAAAAGGCGTTGTGCGCTTCTTTGGTGCGCAAGTTTTGGATATGGTCTTGCGCCTCTTTCGACAGCTGGGCGTTGGGATAGGTTTTCACAAAGTCTTTAAATCCGTCCACAGCCGCCTGGGTCGTTTTCTGGTCATACTGGGCGCTGGAGGAGCGCTCGGCGTCCACTAGCGCCAATTGATACTGCGCGGCCTTGGCCCATTCGCTTTCGGGATAATCATTGACGACTTTTTCAAATTCATCCCGGGCCTCCTGGTAAAGCTCCTTCGCTTTAAGATACAATCCGATTTTATACTGGGCCGAGGCCGCGTAAGGGCCGTAGGGCGCGTTTTTGATCACCGCCCGGAAGACCTCCACCAGGCTGTAATCTCCGCCGGTAACGGCCTCCACAAACTTACTTTTCTTTTGATCCCCTTTCAGGAGCCGTTCGCCGATCCTAAACTGCTTTTCGATCACCTGCGGGGAGCGCTCACTGAAAGGATATTTCTCAATCACCTGCTGATAGGCCTTGAAGGCCTCGTAGGGCTTTTCTTCTTTCTCTAAAGAAAGGCCGATATAGTACTGGGCCTCGGCGGCTTCCCGGGCGCGGGGGTAATGCTGAATCAGCTTCTTAAACTCGGCGATCGCCTTGGGGTATTCTTTAGTTCGATAGAATTCGCGGGCGTATTCGAATTGGGCCTTGGGGGTCTCTTTGACCACGTATTTGGGATTGACCCACCGATTGGTCTCGGGGGTCCACATCCAGAAGGCAAGGCTCGGCGGGCACATCCAGGTCCATATCAAAATTCCCCAAAACCCCGTCATCAAAATCCTTGTTTTCATAACGTTCACTCTATCATAGGAGATTTTCCGTGTCAACCCTTCGACTCGCTTCGTCCTTCGACAGGCTCAGGACTTGGAAGCCGTTTTATAACTTCGGCGGCGTGCGCTTAAAGGAACAGTAAAGAAATTCTTGCTTTGTATTCCAAGGGGTTAAATGGGTTTCCGTAACATTCCCGATGCATTCAAAATCCTCTCCCAATTCTTTTTCCATCTTTTCAGCATTGTATCGCTTGACAGGGAGTCCGCTGCATTTTGGGGGGCCTTCCAAAGCAAAGGCCGAAATGATCGCACGCCCGCTCGGTTGAACAGCCTTCTTGAGGACTCCCGCGTACTTTCGCCGGTCTTGAGGGTCCGTGAGAAAGTGAAATACCGCCCGGTCATGCCACAAATCGTAAACGCAGGCAGGCTCGAACTCAGTAATATCAGAGATGATCCAAGTGACCTTTTCTGCCCGTGTTTTTAATCTCTCCTTGGCATAATGAAGGGCATGGACGGAAATATCCAAAACGGTCACATCCGTATATCCATCTTCGAGAAGTTTATCCACTAAGACAGAAGCCCCGCCACCCACATCAATAATTTTGCTGGAATGATTTATCCCCGCTGAGGCAATCAGTTGAAGAGAGAGGGCCGGCGTTGTTTGATACCAGCTCACCTCAGTCGGTGCTTTTTGAGTATACACACCCTCCCAATGATTTTTACGATTAAAGCTCATCTGTCTCCCTCTTGAATAAGTTAGGAT
>CAZNDW010000072.1:0-6370 GCA_964571895.1 uncultured Planctomycetales bacterium | reverse complement strand
TCATTGAATGAAATTTTGATCCTGTTCCACCCTTGGGCGACACGAATTAAGACGCTGTAGACCAATTTAAGGCCGCTTTTTTCCGTAAAGAATCGCGGAATGACCTTACTGCGACGATTTTCTTCGCCAAAGGATCGCTCGACCAGATTCGTTGTCGTGATAAATTTGCGGTGTTTGGCCGGACAGCGTAAATGTTGGATGCATGCTTCAAAGTCATCCTCGAAGCATTCGACCGCTGAAGTATAGCGTGCGTGATATTTATCACAGAACTCTTTGGCATTGCGACGGGCGGTCTTCTGGTCCGGCGCGTAATAGACGGCGTTAAGGTCCACCTTCATCGAGCAGATCGCTTCCGATGGGACCTTGCTTAAAATGTTACCTTTTTTGTGAAAGAGGCAGCGCTGACGCAGGGTATGGGGAAAGACCTCGTTAAAGGCCTTGATCATTCCCGGTGCACCGTCCATAACACCAAGCACGGGATCGTTCATCCCGCGTTTTTTGAGATCATGAAAGATTTCTTTGCAGTTTTCATACGACTCTTTATTGCCGTGCCGGATTGATAGCAAAGCTTTACGACCGTCTGAGAGGATGCTCCAGACGACCACAATGGCTTCAGCGCGGCTCTTAAAAAGGCGCAAGGGCTCATAAACAGCATCAATGAAGATATACACAACGTCCAATGGGCTTAAATCTTGACGACAGAAAGCTTGATATTCGCTCCAAAGGCATTCGTTGAGTCGGCTGACGCCGCTGCGTGACAGAAGTATCCGGCCCTGGTCATCTTTGAGCAGATCTTCAATATCGCGGGTCGAACATCCGCGGACATACATTTCGACGGCCATGGATTCCAGTTGCGCCGTGTTCTTTTTCAGATGAGGCCAGGTCTTTGAGTCAAACGAAGTTTCGCCGCCCCGGACCTGTGGACGCAAGATGTCCAAATGCCCTTCGGCGGTTCGCAGCGTCGATGGCTCATAGCCGTTACGGTACCCGTTCTTGACGGTCGCGTGTTTATAATAATCACGGCCCGTGAAGTCGTTGACTTCACTCTCGAGAATTTCTTGAACAATACGACGCATGGCTAGATTCATAAGTTTTCCAAGTACGTCCTTGGGGGGAGCAGCCTCACCAAGATTATAACGAAGTTCATTGATTTCATTGTCGATTCTTTGAGTTGGTGGTATTCTTTTCTTTGGCATGTAGGTGTCTCCTTGGTTTTGGCCTTTGGTGAGGCCAGGGTTTAGTCACTTCTCTAACCAAAGAATACCTCATGCCCTTTTTTATTGAACCGAATTTACAGGTATTTTAAGACATAACCTACGCCCTTTCTGTGAAGTTTCTTCAAAACACATTATTGTGTCATTGCGAAGGAGCCCGCCTGCCATTCTGTTTGATTGGCGGGCGGGCAAAGCGACTGAAGCAATCTTTTTAACGCTTAAAAGATTGCTTCGTCGTCGTAGAATATACTCCTCCTCGCAATGACACGATTGGTTTGTAGAATTTTTGGGGAAACTCCACGCCCTCTCTTGATTGACTATCCCCCACTTTTGTGTTAATTTGATTGCTCATGACTAAAGTCGAGGAAAACATCATTCGACTCAAAGAGGAAGTCTCCGGCACCTGTCAGAAGTTGGGAAGAAATCCCAGCGAGATTGTCCTTGTGGCGGTCACGAAACTCGCCTCCCGGGAGTTCATTCAGCAGGCCTTGGAGGCGGGGATAACCGACATCGGAGAAAACAAGGTGCAGGAGGCCCTCAAGAAATATCAGGATCTCCAGGGCCCTTCCCGTTTTCTGAAACGGCATATGATCGGACATCTGCAGACCAATAAGGTCAAGCAGGCCCTGAAAATCTTTGACTTCGTGCAATCGGTTGATTCCCTGAAGCTGGCTCGAGAGCTTGAAAAGGAGCTGCAGAGATTAAACCGCAGCCTCGATATCCTGATTCAAGTGAACACATCCAGAGAAAAACAAAAGTTCGGGGTGGATCAATCCCAGGCCTTGGGATTGATCCAAGAGATCGGTTCCTTAAAGAATCTCAAGGTCGTGGGATTGATGACTATGGCCCCTTTGACGGAAGACGAAGGCGCAATCGGCCGGTGTTTTCGGGATCTTAAGAAATTACACGATCAAGTTCAAAGGGAATTCGAAGGCAGCCCCCATATTCAGATGAAATTTCTTTCCATGGGCATGAGCGGGGATTACCGGATTGCCCTGCAAGAAGGGTCTAACATGATTCGGATCGGACGGGCGATTTTTAAATGAACCCCCGTCGCTTTGTTTCGCTTTGTAAAGCGAAACAAAGCGAAACAGCGGGGGTGAATTTACCCCCGCGTCTTGCTGTCGCCTGTCTACCGACAGGCAGGCAAGACAGCAGCGGGGGTAAATTTCAGGAGGATCCATGCGTAAAATTGGGATTGTGGGCGGCGGGAATATGGGCGAGGCCTTGATCGAGCATCTTCGCAAGAAATATTTTGTTTCGGTCAGCGAGAAGGATAAAACCCGAACGGATTATCTGTATAAAAATTACAAGCTGAAGGCAACGGATCTTAAGATGTTGATTGAGTCTTCGGATGTCGTCCTCATAGCCGTTAAGCCTCCGGACATCGAGGAGCCCTTAAAAGAGATGAGTCCGTGGCTGGATAAAACGAAGCTTCTTATTTCGATCGCCGCCGGGATCACCACCTCCTTCATCGAGAAGACTTTGGCCAAGAAAATAAAAGTGATCCGCGCCATGCCCAATCTAGCCGTCATGGTGGCCGAGGGGATGACCGCGATTTGCCCCGGAGAGCACGCTCAGGCCTCGGATGTGGAGGCCGCCCGTCAGATCTTTGGTCATTTGGGCAGGACCGTTGTGGTCGAAGAAAAGCGGATGGATGCCGTAACCGCGGTCTCCGGAAGCGGCCCCGGCTATGTTTTTCTTTTTATGGAAAGCATGATCAAAGCCGCCCAGGCCTTGGGGCTTAAAGAGGATATTAGCAAAGAATTGGTCGAGGCGACATTTCGGGGCAGCATCCACCTTTTGGAGAAAAAGAAAATGGACGCCTCCGCCCTTCGAGCGAAGGTGACCTCCAAGGGAGGCACAACCGAGGCGGCCTTGGAGGTCTTTGGCAAAAACAATTTGGATCAAATTTTTGCTCAAGCCCTTGGGGCGGCGCAAAAAAGGGCCCAGGAATTATCGAGGAGATAAAGACATGGCAAAAATCGGTATTATCGGCGGCAGTGGATTGTACGAGATGGAAGGCCTTGAGAAACTGGAGAAGGTCACTCTCGGAACGCCCTTCGGCGCGCCCTCCGACAATTACGTGACGGGCATCCTCGAGGGAACTCCGGTTGTCTTTTTGCCCCGCCACGGCAAAGGGCATCACATATCGCCGAGCGAAATCAATTACCGGGCCAACATCTTCGGGATGAAGAAATTGGGTGTCGAGGCCCTTATGTCCGTTTCCGCCTGCGGGAGCCTCAAAGAAGAGATCAAGCCTTTGGATTTTGTCATCCCCGATCAGTTTGTTGACCGGACCAACAAAGCCCGGGAATCAACGTTCTTTACCGAAGGAATCGTGGTGCATGTGGCCTTTGCGGATCCGGTGAGCCCGGAGGTGGCGGATATCTTGTACGAAAGCGCCCGGGCGCTGGGGGTGCGGGTTCACAAAGGCGGCACGTATATTAATATGGAAGGCCCGCAGTTCTCAACCAAGGCGGAATCGAATTTATATCGCAGTTGGGGCATCGATATTATCGGCATGACCAATCTCGTGGAGGCCAAGCTGGCCCGCGAGGCTGAGATCTCGTTCGCCACCTTGGCCGCGGTGACCGACTACGATTGCTGGCATGAGTCTCAGGAAAGCGTCACGGTCGAGATGATTATCGACAATCTCAATAAGAATGTGAACAATGCCAAGAGGATTTTGAAGAGGGCGATTCCTCAATTGGGACAATTGACCAACTTCAGCGCCCAAGGGGCCTTAAAGACCGCCATCGTCACCCAGCGGGATCTCATCCCGGAGAGAATCAAGAAAGAATTGGAGATTATTGTTGGCAAGTATGTTTAATCTAAAAGTCACACGTCACAAGGTCACACGTCACAGGTTTCCAAACTTGTGACTTGTGACATGGTGACTTTGTGACCATTATGTTTTTTTATTACCAAAGTCATGGACTATTCAAAAACGCTCAATCTTCCCAAAACCGATTTCCCCATGAAGGCCAATCTGCCTCAAAGGGAGCCGGAGCTTTTAAAAAAGTGGGAACAAGGCAAGCTCTACCAAGAGATCCGCAAAAAATCCAAAGGCAAAAAGACATTTATTCTTCACGACGGCCCGCCTTATGCCAACGGTCCTATCCACATCGGCCATGCCTTGAATAAGATTCTTAAGGACATCATCGTCAAATTCAAGACTATGGAGGGTTATGACAGCCCGTATCTTCCGGGATGGGACTGCCATGGGCTTCCCATTGAGCACCAGCTTTTCAAAGAGTTGAAGACTCACAAATCCAAAGTGGCCTGCGGGGATTTCCGAAAAAAGGCTCATCAATACGCCATGAAATACGTCGGCATTCAGCGGGAGGAATTTAAACGGCTGGGGGTTTTCGGCGACTGGGGCCATCCCTATTTGACGCTGACGCCGGAATACGAATATTGGATTTTAAAGAGTCTGGCGGCCTTAAACCAAAAAGGATATATTTACCGCGGCTTGAAGCCGGTCAACTGGTGTTTTGAATGCGAGACGGCCCTCGCCGAGGCCGAGGTGGAGTATGAAGATCATACCTCGCCATCGCTCTATGTGAAATTTAAGGTAACTAATCCCGAATGTGTTTGGACAAGACCTTCCGGGAAAGACGTATTTTTATTGATCTGGACGACAACACCGTGGACCCTTTTGGCAAACGTTGCTGTAGCTGTAAATCCTCTTTTTACATACCATGCCCTAGATGTTGGGAACGAAATTCTTATTATTGAAAAAAATTTGGCCCCATCTCTTTTGGCAAAAGTTGGAATTGGGGAATTCCATATATTTAATAAATTTGTTGGGGATCAAATGACTGGAATACGGTACGCTCATCCTTTTGGAATTCTTGATAATTGCAAGGTCGTGACGGCAGATTATGTCACACGAGAAGACGGAACCGGCTTAGTCCACACCGCTCCCGGTCACGGCCAGGAAGATTACGAAACAGGCCTTGTCCATGGATTGGAGGTCGTTATGCCGGTGGATGAAAAGGGGGTCTTCACGCAAGAGGCCCAGCCTTTTGCCGGCGAACACGTCTTTAAGGCCAATGAAAAGATCATCAAACATCTTGAGGGGCGTCGGATGCTTTTTCATAAGGAAGATGTGACGCATTCTTATCCTCACTGTTGGCGTTGCCAGAACCCCATCATCTTTCGGGCGACCGAACAATGGTTCTTAAAGATTGATCACGAGAATTTAAGGGAGCGATTGAAAGAGGCGATCAAGACTCAAGTGCAGTGGATCCCTCCCTCGGGCCAAGAAAGAATTTTGGGAATGGTTGTGGGAAGGCCCGATTGGTGCCTGTCGCGCCAGCGGTATTGGGGGGTGCCGATACCGGCTGTGATTTGTCAGGGTTGCGGGGGAAAGCACCGTTTATTCACCGAGGTGATCGAATCGTTCGCCGAGATCGTCCGCGATCAGGGTTCGGACAGTTGGTTTCAGAAAGATCTTCGAGAGATTCTTCCTCAAGGGTTTGTCTGCCCCCAATGCCGACAAAATCAATTTGCCAAGACCTACGATATCTTGGATGTGTGGTTTGATTCGGGAGTCAGCTGGCAGGCGGTCGTTAAGTCCTTGTTCAATTTGAAATCACCGGCGGATTTGTATTTGGAAGGCTCCGACCAGCACCGGGGGTGGTTTCAATCGTCTTTGATCCCGTCGGTGGCGATTGATGGGCGTGCGCCTTTTGCCGGCGTTTTAACGCATGGGTTCGTTGTGGATGGGCAGGGGCGAAAGATGTCCAAATCTTTGGGCAATGTCATTTCCCCGCAAGATCTGATTCAAAGCCACGGCGCCGAGATCTTGAGGCTGTGGGTTGCCGCCAGCGACTATCCCGAGGACATCCGGATCTCCCCGGAGATTGTGGAGCGTTTGGTAGACGCCTACCGCAAGATCCGCAATACCTTCCGTTTTATTCTGGGCAACTTGAACGGCTTTGATCCGGCAAAAGACCTGCTCCGTTATGAAGATTTGATGGATATCGATCAATGGGCCCTTAACCGACTGAGTCAATTGGGAGAGGAGGTAAGCGAAGGATACAAGACCTATCACTTTGCGAAGGCCTATAAACTCATTTATTCGTTTTGCAACGAGGATTTGTCGAGCATTTATCTTGACATCCTAAAAGATCGGCTGTATACTTTTG
>CAZNDW010000071.1:0-6484 GCA_964571895.1 uncultured Planctomycetales bacterium | reverse complement strand
CAGGTGCTCTTGGGTGTGACCGGAAGCGGCAAGACCTTTACCCTGGCCAATGTCATCGAAGAAATCAATCGGCCGACTTTGGTCATTTCCCACAACAAAACTTTGGCCGCGCAGCTTTACGGCGAGTTCAAGGAGTTCTTCCCGCATAATGCGGTTGAGTATTTTGTCAGTTATTATGACTACTATCAGCCGGAGGCCTACGTTCCTCAGACCGACACCTATATCGAGAAAGACGCCTCCATCAACGACCGATTGGACCGTCTGCGGCTTTCCACCACCACCTCGCTTATGTCCCGGCCGGATGTCGTTGTGGTCGCCAGCGTTTCGTGCATCTACAATCTCGGCTCGCCGGCGGATTACAAAGAATCGCTTTTATACCTCAAGAAGGGCGAGGCCATCGACCGCGATCAGGTCTTATTGGATTTGGTCAACATCCAGTATGAACGCAACGACTATGAGTTCACCCGCGGAAAAATTCGCGTGCGCGGCGATGTGGTGGAGGTCTTTCCCGCCTATCGGCAGGACGCGCTCCGAATTCAATTCAACGGCGAGGAGATCGAACGGATTTCGCAGATTCATCCGGTCACAGCCCACGAGATGTTTGAGCTTGAGAAGGTGGCGATCTACCCGGCCAAACATTTTATTGTCTCGCAACCCCGTCTGGATGAGGCCTTAAAGGAGATCGAAAGAGAATTGATCGCCTGTGTGGCGGAATTGAACCGTCAGGGCAAACTCTTGGAGGCCCAGCGGCTCAACTCCCGGACGCGGTATGACATGGAGATGCTCAAAGAAATGGGGTATTGTCATGGGATAGAGAACTATGCGCGCATCCTCTCGGGTCGTCCGCCCGGGAGCCGTCCATTTTGCCTTTTGGATTATTTTCCAGAGGGTTTCTTGACCATCATCGATGAATCGCATGTGACCGTGCCGCAGTTAAACGGGATGTACGAGGGAGATCGGGCCCGAAAAGAGATGCTGGTGCAGTATGGGTTTCGCCTGCCGTCGTGTCTGGATAACCGGCCTTTAAAATTTCCGGAGTTTCTCTCCCTGGTGGGAGAGAGGATCTATGTCTCTGCAACCCCGGCTTCCTTTGAGCGACGAGCAAGCAAGGGGAAAATCGTCGAGCAGATTATTAGGCCAACCGGCATCCTTGATCCCTCAATTGAGGTGAGGCCCACCAAAGGCCAAATTGAGGATCTTTTAAACGAAGTCCGGAAGAGGGCCAAAATCAATGAGCGAACATTGATCACGACCTTAACCAAGAAGATGAGTGAGGATCTGGCGAGTTATCTCGAGGAACAAGGACTCAAAGTCAAATATCTGCATTCCGACATTGAAACGATCGACCGCACCCAAATTTTGAAGGACCTTCGCCTGAAAAAATTCGACTGCCTCGTGGGGGTCAATCTTCTGCGGGAGGGATTGGATCTGCCGGAGGTGTCTTTGGTGATTATTCTGGATGCGGACAAAGAAGGGTTCCTGCGTTCGCAGACTTCCCTGATTCAAGTGGCCGGCCGGGCCGCGCGCCATGTCCATGGGATGGTCATCATGTATGCGGATCAAATCACGGAGTCCATGAACGTCACAATTGAAGAGAGCGAGCGCCGCCGCAAGATTCAAATGGAATTTAACAAGAAACACCACATCGTCCCGCGTTCCATTGAAAAGGCGATCCGCCTGGGCATTGAGGAATGGGCCGAGGCCGAGGAAATGGTCTGGGAAGCCGCGGGACAGGATTCTGAGGAGTATGCGATGGCAAATTTCATTGCTGAGTTGGAGCGGGAGATGGAATTGGCCGCCCGGAACCTGCAGTTTGAAAAAGCGGCCCTTATCCGTGATAAAATTAAAGAGTTGAAAGAGACGGGATTGGTTTCCGCAAAGAAGGGGAGACTTTAACATGGGGCTTTTGACCGTTGACATCGGCAATACGACGATTGCCTTGGGGCTCTTCAAAAACCAAAGGCTGCTGAAAGTCTGGCGGATCGAGACCGTGTTCAATTGCCGTCGACTGAGATCGCGGCTCTATTCTTTGGCTCGACAGATTCAAAAGCGCGGCCCTGCTCTCGAGGGAATCGTGATCTGCAGCGTGGTGCCGCAGCTTTCGGGGGCGGTAGCGGAGGGTTTGAGCAAATTTTTTAAAGTCAACGTCTTTCTCATCGGGCGGGACATCAAAGTCCCCCTCATCAATCGTTATCGAAATCCCCGTCACGTGGGGCAGGATCGGCTGGTCGGCGGGTTTGCCGCCTCTAAGCTTTATGGGACGCCTGCCCGCCGATTGAACAGAATGGCAGGCGGGCCCCTCATTGTGATCGATTTTGGAACCGCCATTACCTTCGATGTGGTGTCGCGGAAAAAAGAATACTTAGGCGGTATTATCATTCCCGGCATCCGATTGACCGCGGAATCGTTGTGGAAGAAAACAGCCCTGTTGCCTAAGGTCCGTATTAAGGCCCCGAAAGAGCTGATCGGCCGTGATACCAAAGAAAGCATTTTGAGCGGCATCTTTTATGGGTACGGGGCGTTATGCGACGGCTTGATTGATCGAATCGCCAGAGGATTCCCCTCAAAACCAAAAATCATTTTGACCGGTGGATACAGCCGGATTATGCGGAAATTTATTGATCAGAAGATCCATTGTGTGGACGAGAACCTTATTTTTAAAGGAATGAATTTGCTCTTTAAAAGTAAGAAATTCTCATTGCAAACTCCATAATTATATGTAAAATGGAATTATGTATTCCAGATTAATAATCCCTCCTAAGAATAAAAGCTTCTTTTTATTCGGTCCCAGGGGGACAGGTAAAACCACCTGGGTTAAAACGGCTTTTCCAAAATCCGTTTATATTGACTTGCTGGAAGCGGAAATTTTCAATGATCTGATCGCCAATCCGCAACGGCTGTCGAATTTTATTCCGCAGGGGTTCAAAGATTCGGTCATTATTGATGAGGTTCAACGTGTCCCCGATCTTTTGCATGAAATTCACCGCCTGATCGAGAACCGGAAATATAGATTCGTTCTTACCGGTTCCAGCCCGCGGAAGCTCAAAAGGAAGGGGCCGAACCTACTGGCTGGCCGGGCGCTGACTTTATCCATGCATCCTTTGTCTGTTGCCGAATTGGGGAAGGATTTTCGTCTCGAACATTCCGTTAAATACGGCCATTTGCCAAGCGTTTATGCGCAATCCGACCCCAGGAAATATCTTGAAGCCTATGTGAAAACCTATCTTGAGGAGGAGATCCGCCAGGAAGGGTTGACGCGGAATCTGTCGGCCTTTACCCGCTTTCTGGAGGCGGCCAGCTTTTCTCAGGGCTCAGTTCTCAATATTTCATCGGTGGCCAGGGAATGTTCAGTGGAAAGAAAGGTGGTTGAGAATTATTTTTCTATACTTGAAGATTTAATGATCGCCTATCGGGTGCCGGTTTTCTCCAAAAAAACTAAAAGGCGTCTTGTGACACATTTCAAATTTTATTTTTTTGATGCCGGCGTCTACAGGACTTTAAGGCCGATGGGGCCACTAGATGCCCCGGCAGAGGCTGATGGAATTGCTTTAGAAACGCTTTTTCTCCAAGAATTGGCTGCATTGAACAGCGCTTTGGACCTCGGTTACAAGATTCATTACTGGCGTACTTCCAACGGCCGGGAAGTGGATTTTGTTTTGTACGGCCCGAAGGGGCTGTCGGCTTTTGAAATAACTAAGGCGGCCAGGGTCAACTCCGCTATGCTTGGTGGCCTGAAGTCATTTTTAACCGACTATCCCATGGCCAAGGCGTATTACGTTTACGGCGGCAGCAGACGGATGTATGAGGGGAAGATTGAAATCGTGCCTGTTATGGAGATTTTGAAGAATTTAAGAACGGTGCTTTAAATGATGCAGAAAGCAACAGTCACTTAGAGGACAGGCGTTCTTTTAATTCAGAAGATTCTGGCCCGCGGGCCAGAATCTTTTCCGAATCCCTTCCGCTTATTCTCGATTATCCCCGACCGTTTAGCCAATTGAGAGACTAAAACATTTTCTGCAGCCCGCCTAAATAAAAAAATCCTTGACAAAAAATTCAGTTGACCATATATTAGCACTCTATTGAAGCAAGTGCTAAAGTGAAAAACTCGCATAGGTAGAAAAATTTATTAAAGTGTTAACCAGTCATCAACACAAAATTAATCAAAAGGCCGTCTTGAGCCGTACGGTTCAGGGCGAGCCTCGTCCCCGCTGCTTTCTTGCCCGCCTTGCCGAGCCCGCTTCGCCGAAGCGAGGCGAGCAAGACGAGGCAGGCTAAAGCAAGAAGCGGGGAAGAAAAATGACGGGAGGTGTGGCAGTGGATATCAAACCATTAGCTGATCGAGTTGTTGTAAGGCCTTTGGAGGCGGAAGAAAAAACAAAAGGCGGAATCGTGATTCCGGATACGGCCAAGGAAAAACCCCAGGAAGGAAAGATTGTTGCCGTGGGAAAGGGCAAAGTCCTGGAGAACGGTCAACTTCAGACACCTGAAGTAAAAGTTGGAGACCGCATCCTCTACGGCAAATACAGTGGTAACGAGATTACCACAAAAGAAGGCGAAGAGCTTTTGATTATGCGAGAAGAGGATGTTTTAGCGATCATTAAGTAGTGTTTTGAGGAGTTATTGATCGTGGATAAGGCACAGAGTATTTTAAAACGAGATAGCAGGGAGGAATAAAATGGCGAAACAATTAATTTTTAGCGAAGAGGCGAGGCGGGCTGTTTTAAAAGGCGTGGAACAACTCGCGGCAGCCGTGAAGGTGACCCTGGGACCGAAGGGTCGAAATGTTGTTTTGGATAAAAAGTTTGGGAGCCCCACTGTCACCAAAGACGGGGTCACCGTAGCCAAGGAGATCGATCTGGAAGATCCCTTTGAGAACATGGGCGCCCAGATGGTGAAGGAAGTGGCGGAAAAGACCTCGGATAGCGCCGGCGACGGGACAACCACGGCCACTCTTCTGGCGGAGGCGATTTATCGGGAGGGCTTAAAGAACGTCACCGCCGGGGCCAATCCCATGGGCTTAAAAAGAGGTATTGATAAGGCCGTTGAAACCGTCGTTGAGGAGTTAAAGAAAATCTCCAAGAAGATCGACAACAAAAATACCCGCGAGGTCGAACAGGTGGCCACGATCGCGGCCAACAACGACCGGTCCATCGGCCAGAAGATTGCCGAGGCCATCGACAAAGTCGGCAAAGACGGCGTCATCACCGTGGAGGAGGCCAAGACCATGGCCACGGAATTAAAGCTGGTCGAAGGGATGCAGTTCGATCAAGGGTATCTGTCACCGTATTTCTGCACCGACACGGAGAAGATGGAGTGCATTCTGGAGGATCCCTACCTCTTAATTTACGAGAAGAAGATCTCCAACATCAAGGATATCCTTCCGCTTCTGGAGAAGGTGGCCAAAGCCGGCCGGCCGATCCTCCTTATCTGTGAGGAGGTCGAAGGCGAGGCCTTGGCGACGCTGGTCGTCAACAATATCCGCAAGACCTTATCCTGCGCGGCCGTGAAGGCCCCCGGCTACGGCGATCGCCGCAAGGCCATGCTGGAGGACATCGCTGTTTTGACGGGTGGGAAAGCGATCACCGAGGATCTGGGATTGAAGCTGGAGAACTTGAGTCTGTCGGATTTGGGCCGCGCCAAAAAGGTCAAGATCGATAAAGACAATACGACCCTTGTGGAAGGCGCCGGTAAAACCGTGGACATCAAAGGCCGGATCAATCAGATCAAAAATCAGATCGACACAACCGACTCCTCTTATGATAAAGAAAAGCTCCAAGAACGCCTGGCCAAGCTTTCCGGTGGGGTTGCCATCATCAACGTCGGAGCAGCCACCGAAACCGAAATGAAGGAAAAAAAAGCTCGGGTTGAAGACGCCTTGCACGCCACCCGCGCCGCGGTGGAGGAAGGGATTGTTCCAGGCGGCGGTGTGGCATTGCTCCGAACGCTTTCCGCTTTGGAGAAATTGGAGCAAAAGCTTAAGGGCGATGAAAAAACCGGCTGTGAGATCATCGTGCGCGCGGTCGAGGAGCCGGTGCGTCAGCTGGCTTTTAATGCCGGATTGGAAGGATCGGTCATTGTGGAACGGTTAAAGAACGAAAAAGACGTCAACGTCGGTTATGACATCAACCAGGATGCCTATGTGAACATGCTGGAGTCCGGTGTGATTGATCCCACCAAAGTCACCCGGATGGCGATTCAGAATGCGGCCAGCATTGCGGCCCTGCTTCTAACGACCGAGGCGCTGGTGACGGATATTCCGGAGAAAGATAAGTCGCCCATGCCAGGCGGTATGCCCCCGGGCGGCGGGATGTATTGAGTTAAAAGGCGATTTTTTTGAATGAGTAGGTATTAAGCCGGGGCCCCCGTCCCGACATCATGTCGGGACGGGGGCCCTCTTTTATTTTTCATTGACTTTTAATATTAAAATCTCTATAGTATATCCCAATCATTTTCCAGAAAAGAGGGGCCTTCCTAAATCATGTTC
>CAZNDW010000070.1:0-6557 GCA_964571895.1 uncultured Planctomycetales bacterium | reverse complement strand
GAGCTCTTTTAATTCACTCATTAACATTTCATTGGGGGAAACAAAAAGATCTTCTCCAACCAAGATTTGCACACTTTTATAGGCCTTGGTGTCCAAGCACAAATAAACCGGGATCCGGCCGGGAAAGCTGGAAAGCTTTTCTTTCAAACGGGTTAGGTCTTTCTCATCCAGCGAGGATAAATCCACGCTGATCGATTTGACGGCCTTGTAAATCTCTTCAATGGGTTTTACGTCCGTCACCACGATTTTGAGGGTCTCTTCCCGAAAGCTGACCCGGCCTTTCAAGAGCACAACCTGGCCTTCCTTAAGAATGCCGGCCACGTGAGGATAGGTGGAGGGGAAGGCCAGGGCCTCACATTCATCCTCCATATCCTCCACGGTCAAAATGGCCATCCGTTCATTGCTTTTTTTGGTGGTCGTCAATTTGACGGTCTTGATCAAACCCACCATTTTCACTTCCTGGCCCTCCACGACCTTCTTTAAATCGCGGATCGAATAATCCGTAAAACCTTTGACCTCCACTTGATAATACGAAAGCGGGTGGCCGCTCATATAAAACCCCAAGGTCTCTTTCTCATAAAAGAGAACCTGGGTGGGCGGCCATTCTTTGATTTGGCTGGGTGTGAATTCTTCCTTCCGGAATCCCCCTTGATCCCCTCCTGCCATATCAAAGAAAGAAAACTGCCCGGTCGCTTTTTCTCTTTGTTTTTTCGTGCCCAAGCCTATGGCCTGATCCACCATAGCCATAAGCTGGGCGCGATAAAGCTTAAGGCCGTCAAAGGCACCGCATTTGATCAGGCTCTCGATCACCTTGCGATTGACGAGGCGCAGATCCACCCGTTCACAAAAATCATAGAGCGAGGCGTAAGGGCCCGATTGCTCGCCTAGCGGCGAAGCCGCTGGCCGATTCTCGATCATGGATTCGATGGCGGTCCGCCCGACATTCTTGATGGCCAAGAGCCCAAAACGGATGGTCTTCTGATCCACGACATCAAACTGCGCTATGCTTTGATTGATACAAGGGGCAAGCACTCGAAGGCCCATGGCCTCTGCCTCTTTTACATACTCAACCACCTTATCCGTATTATCTTTCTCACTGGTCAAAAGCGCGGCCATGAATTCTACCGGATGATTGGCCTTCAAATAGGCGGTCCGATAGGTGATCAGGGCATAAGCGGCCGAGTGGCTGCGGTTGAAGCCGTATCCGGAGAAATAGTCAATCAAATCAAAAATTTTATTCGCCAGATCTTCTCTCAAGCGGTTGGTCCGCTGGCAGCCCTCCACAAAATCTTTGCGCATCTTCTCCATTTCCACGGGATTTTTCTTGCTCATGGCCCGGCGCAGATGGTCGGCTTGAGTCATGGAAAATCCTGCCAAAACCGAGGCAATCTGCATGACCTGCTCCTGATAAAGGATGATGCCGTAGGTCTCTTTTAAAATGGGCTCCAGCTTGGGATGATCGTAGCGGATCTGAAATTCTCCCCGCTTACGTTTGATGAAATCATCCAGCATCCCGCTTCCGATCGGGCCGGGACGGTATAAAGCCAGAATCGAAATCAGATCCTCAAACTGCGTTGGCCTGATCTTTTTGAGGAGCTCCCGCATCCCGGAGCTCTCCAGTTGGAAGATCCCGAGGCTCGCGGCCTGCCCGAGAAGCGCATAAGCCTTTTTATCGTCGAGCGGAATCTTATTGATATCCACCTCGATCCCGCGGGTCTTTTGGATCAGCTTGCAGGTCTCGCTGATGACCGTTAAGGTCCGAAGACCCAGAAAATCCATCTTGAGAAGCCCGATTTTGGCGATGCCGTCCATATCGTAACCGGTCGTGATCTGGCCGTCGCTCGTTTTAAAAAGAGGGACATACTCGGTCAAGGGTTTATCCGAGATGACCACCCCCGCGGCATGGGTTGAGGCGTGACGGGACAATCCTTCCAAGACCTGGGCAACCTCGATGATCTTTCGGGCGGCCTCATTCTCTTTATACAATTGGGCGAGCTGGGGCTCGATTTTTAAAGCCTGAGCCAAGGTGATATTGGGATCTCCCGGAATCATCTTGGCGATCTTATCGACCTCCGCATAGGGAACATCCATCACCCGGCCGACATCCCGGACAGCGGCCCGGGCCTGCATCGTCCCAAAAGTGATAATCTGGGCGACGTTCTGGTTTCCGTATTTATGCGTGACATACTCGATGACCTCGCCGCGGCGCTCATAACAGAAATCGATGTCGATATCCGGCATGCCCATCCGCTCCGGATTAAGAAATCGTTCAAAGAGAAGTCCGTATTTGAGGGGATCTAAATCCGTTATCCCCAAAAGATAGCTCACCAGACTTCCCGCGGCCGAGCCGCGCCCCGGCCCCACCGGGATGCCGCTTTGCTTCGCATAATGGATGAAGTCCCAGACAATGAGAAAGTAACTGACAAAACCCATCTTCTTGATGGTCTGCACTTCTTGGTTCAAGCGCTCTTCGATTTCCGGGGTGCATCGCCCGTACCGCTCCGGGATGCCGTCGCGGCACAATTCTTCCAAGAACTCTTCTCGGGATTTGCCGACCGGGGGATCGTAGCGCGGCAGATGAATCTCGTCAAAACGCAATTCCAGATTGCATTTCTCGGCGATCTCCAAGGTATTTTTGACGGCCTCGGGGATATGGCTGAATTCCTCTTTCATCTGGGACGGGTCTTTGAAATAAAACTGATCGCCCTTAAAGCGCATGCGATTGGGGTCACTGAGGACGGTTTGTGTCTGAATGCACAACAGGGCTTCATGGGCGGTGGACTGGCTCTGGTCCAGATAATGAACGTCGTTGGTGGCCACAACCGGGAGATCGAGCTCTTTGGAAATCTTCATTAAACCCTCATTGACCGGCTTTTGGTCGGGGATCCCATGTTCCATGAGCTCCAGATAAAAATTTCCTTTGCCGAAAATCTGATGGAGCTCATCGGCGGCCTTCAGCGCGCTGGTGTAATTGCCCTGACGCAGGTTAAAGGCCAGCTCTCCCCGCAGACACGCCGATGTCGCCAGAAGCCCCGCGGAATACCGGGAAAGAATCTCTTTATCCATCCGGGGGCGATAGTAGAATCCTTCCAGATAACCAAGAGATATCAGCTTCATCAGATTCTGATAGCCGATCTCATCCCGGGCAAATAAAACCAGATGGGAGCTGCCTCCTTTTCCGGCGCCTTTTTCCAAGCGGCTCCCCGAAGCCACGTAGGCCTCACAGCCAATAATGGGCTTGACCCCGTGTTTGACGGCCGTCTGATAAAATTCAATGGCCCCAAACATGTTGCCGTGATCGGTCATGCCTAAGGCCGGCATTTTACAATCAGCGGCTTTTTGGATGAGTTTGGGAATGCGGCAGGCTCCGTCGAGAAGGCTGTATTGGGTGTGGACGTGCAGATGGACAAAATCAGAGTGGTACAGCATGGAAGGACGATTCAATATCAAGGTCACAAAGTCACAAGGTCACAAGGTCACAGGTTTGAAGATAACAAATTCAATTTTTTACTTGTGACATGTGACTTGTGACTTTGTGACCTCATTTGATTAACGGAAGCTTACTCCCATTCAATCGTCGAAGGCGGCTTGGAGCTGACGTCATAGACGACGCGGTTGACCCCAACCACCTCATTGATGATGCGATTGGCTATTTTCCCTAGGATATCGTGGGGGAGTTTAACCCAATCGGCCGTCATCCCATCCACGCTGGCAACGCAGCGGATGGCAACCGCATTCTCGTAGGTCCTCTGATCCCCCATGACTCCGACGGTTTTAATGGGAAGAAGAATGGCAAAAGACTGCCAGATATCCTGATACAATCCCGCTTTCTTGATCTCCTCTAAAACAATCTCATCGGCTTCTCTTAAAATCTCCAAACGTTCGCGGGTCACATCCCCGATAATCCGAATCGCCAGGCCCGGGCCCGGAAACGGCTGGCGTTTGAGAATAGGATCGGGCAGCCCCAATTGTTTTCCGATCAAGCGCACTTCGTCTTTAAAGAGCTCCCGCAAAGGTTCCACGAGCTTCAACTTCATGCTCTTAGGGAGCCCCCCCACATTGTGATGGCTTTTGATGACCGCCGAAGGCCCGCTGATCGGAGACATCGACTCGATGACATCCGGATAGAGGGTGCCTTGGCCCAGGAACTCAACCCCTTTGATCTTGCGAGCGGCTTCTTGAAAAACTTTAACGAATTCATCTCCGATGATTTTTCGTTTCTGCTCCGGGTCGGTGACGTTCTTGAGACGCTGCAAAAACCGGTTTTGGGCATCAATGGTATGGAGGTTCATTCGGAAATTCCCTTTAAAGGTTTTCTGCACGCTGGCCACCTCATTTTTTCTCAAAAGGCCGTTATCCACAAAAATGCAGTGGAGTCTGCTGCCAATGGATTTTTGGATGAGCATCGCCGTCACCGCGGAATCCACCCCTCCGCTTAACCCCAAGACCACCCTTTTAGGACCGATGGTCTCTTTGATCTGCTTGAGACTCGCCTGAATAAACTTGTCCATGGTCCAGCGCGGAAGACATCCGCAAATGTGCGAAAGAAAATTTTGAATTACCTGAGTTCCCCGCTGGGTATGAGCCACCTCGGGATGGAACTGCACGCCAAAGATCTTCTTGGTTCGATTCGCAAAGGCCGCAATCGGGGCATTCAAGGTGTGGGCAATTTTGATAAATCCCTGCGGCATCTTTTGGATGGAATCCCCATGGCTCATCCAGCAGGTGAGGTTTGTGGGAAGGTTTAGAAATAAATCTTTATTGCTGTCCACGAAGAGCTCACAGCGTCCGAATTCCCGGGTCTTGCTTTTCTCGACGCTCCCCCCGAGCATATGGGTAATGACCTGCATTCCATAACAGACCCCTAAGATGGGTTTGTTGAGCTTGAATAATTCCTTATGGGGGAAGGGGGCGCCCTTATCATACACACTCATCGGCCCGCCGGAGAAAATCAAACCCTTTGGATTCATCTCCAGGACCTCTTCGGCCGTGATATTGTAGGGGACGATCTTGCTAAAGACTTTATTCTCGCGGATCCGACGGGCAATGAGCTGGGTGTATTGGGATCCGAAATCCAGAACCAAGATTATGTCCTTGGGCCGAAGAGATGCGGAGGGCTTCTGACGGGACACCCGCGCGTGCCGCATGCGCCGGTAGAATTTCTTTAAAGCCTTTAAGCTTTGGGGCTTTCTTATTTTGTTCTTGTGTTTTCTGCGTGAAATCGCTTTGCGTTTTTTCATTTTCCCATGCCGACCCGCTGGCCGACTTGAAAAACTTTTCCTTCGGTTTGAATGGAAGGGGCAATGATCATTTCGACATCATGCATCTCTTGGATATTGGAAGCCCCCAAAGATCCCATCGATGTTCTTAAGGCCCCCATCAGGTTCTGAGAACCGTCATCCGTCTGAGCAGGGCCGAATAATATTTCTTTCAGGGTACCCGTTGTGCCCACGTGGATGCGGGTTCCCCGGGGCAAATTCGCATGGGAGGTGGCCATACCCCAGTGGAAACCCTTTCCCGGGGCTTCCTTGGCTTTGGCAAAGGCCGAGCCCACCATAACCGCATCGGCCCCGGCCGCAAAGGCCTTGCAGATTTCCCCGGCAATCCGCATGCCGCCGTCGGTGATAATGGGAACATACGTGCCGCGCTTTTTATAAAAATAATCTCTGGCGGCGGCCGAATCCACCGTTGAGGTGATTTGCGGGACCCCAATCCCCAAGACCCCCCGGGTGGTGCAGGCCGCCCCCGGCCCAATCCCGACCAAGAGGCCCGAGGCCCCCGCCTCCATCAACTCCAAAGCCACTTCATAGGTCACAGAATTCCCTAGAATGACCGGAATCTTCAGTTCCCGACACAGCTTGAGAATATCCAGAATTTTATATTCGGTGGCGATGTGCCGGACCGTGGCGACCGTCGATTGAACAACAAAGAGATCGCATCCGGCCTCTTGCGCAATTTGGGCGAATCGTTTGGCATTCTGAGGGATACAGCTCACAACGGCAGGGACTTTCTTGGATTTGATTTCTCTGATGCGCTTGGCAATGAGATTTTCTTTGACCGGCTTAAGATAAATGCTCTGGACAAGTTTTGTCGCCTCCTGGGAGCCGGCCCGGGCAATCCGGCGGACAACTTCTTGGGGATGATCATACCGGGTCTGGATGCCATCGAGGTTAAGGACCGCCATGCCTCCGAGTCTGCCCATCGTGACGGCAAACCCGACATCCACGACCCCATCCATGGCCGCGGCCAAAATGGGCACATCAAATTTCATGCCCCCGATGGTGCAGCTGGTATCTACTTCATTGGGATTAACCGTCAGGGTGCTGGGGACGAGCGCGACTTCATCAAACCCGTAACAGCGCCGGGCCCGACGGCCAATCCCAATCCACTCTGCCATAAGCTAAGATCTCCTAAGAGAAATGAGAGTTGATGCGAAGGTGTTGTGAACGCCCCCGTAGGGGCAATTCATGAATTGCCCCTACGGGGATAGAAATCATCCCAGGAACATGATTTAGGAAGGCCCCTCTTTTCTGGAAAATGATTGGGATATACTATAG
>CAZNDW010000069.1:0-6806 GCA_964571895.1 uncultured Planctomycetales bacterium | reverse complement strand
TTTTTTATGTCTGGGCTCATCCTATGGATGCCTCAAATAAACCAAATCTTCTGTATGAAATAAGGAGAGGAATAACAAGAGGTAATCCCGCAGATGGCGGGTCAGAAGGAAATTATTCTGGATGTGCTCCCGGCCGTTTTCCCCCAATTGTCGGGCATAACGGGGGCTGTTCAAAAGCTGTTTGATGCCGAAGGCAGCGCCTTCCAAGGTATGGCACAAAAGTCCGGAATACCGATGCTTGATCTGTAAAGGGATTCCGCCGACATGAGAGGCCACAACCGGTTTGCTTTTCCATAAGGCCTCGGCCACCGTAAGGCCAAATCCTTCTTTGAGCGACTTCTGGACAATCACGGTTGCGGCCCGCTGGAGGGCATTGATTTCCAGATCATTCTGCGGCAGCAACAAGATATGGACATCCTCGTCGCCTCGCGCTTCGTCTTTCACTTCTTCCAGGACCTTTAAGCCTTCCGGGTCGTCGCTGGCCCCTCCGCCGGCTAAGACCAATCGGCAATTATTATACCGTTTCACCTGACGGTAGACCTTCACGACGCCAATAGGATCTTTGAGGCGGTCAAACCGGGAGATTTGGGTGATGATGGGTTTGTCTTTGGGGATGTGGTATTTCCGTAAAACCGCATCGATTGTTTCTTGCGGCAACTCTTTGTTCTTATCGCTTAAGGGGTCAATGGAAGGGGCAATCAAAAACTGCCGGATGGGGAGCTCGGGAGAAAAGGCCGGAGCCGAGAATACGGCAGAATCATACTGAGTAACGAAATCGCGCAGAAACTGCCACACACCGGGGTCGGGGCTGGAGATGTCGATATGACAACGCCAAATCCATTTGTTGTCCTTCTTCTTTTCGATTAAGGCGATGGGCTGGGGGTCGTGAACGAAAACAATATCCCCGGAGATTTCGAGCTCTTCGATATTCTTCTGACTGGCCTCGAGAAAGATCTCAAAATCCTTAGGAGTGATTTCGGCGCTGCGTCCGTGGAGGGCATTGTGGAATTTTTTGGTGACCTCAAAGAATTGCTCTCCGCCTTTGATCACATCCCATCTCGAAGACACTCCCAGCTCTTTCAAAAGAGGCACCATGCGGTTCAAGATTTCCGCAACACCCCCGCCCACCGCCGTAGAATTAATGTGCTGCACCGTTTTGCCTCTGAGCTGATCGGCCAGGCGCCTCAAATCGTTGATCGTGGACTCCCCCACAACGGGGATATAATCGGCAAGGTTAAACATAAGCGGAGTTTTCCTTAACACCGGAGGCGCTGGCCTCGATGAGCCGGATGATGGTCGCGCGCAAATCCTCCAGGGTATGAGTATAAGGATCCAACTGGGCAATCCGCTGAGCCAAGGGCTTGTTCCCCAAAGATGTCTCAATCCAATTGGAGAAATCATTGGTCTTCTTTTCCAGCCGTAGTCTGGCTTCAAAAATATGAAAGTAGAGGGAATCCATGGTGATCTTTTTAAAGACCTCCATAAACTCCTTGAGATCAGAGACCACATGCTCGGTCGGCAGGACAAAGCTGACCGATTTGGTGAAGTGGAATTCTTCACCTTTTTGGGCGGATTTGTTTCTGGCCGAAGGATTCTGCTTCAGGTACTCCTCTAGAGTCAAGGCAATCTTTTCCCGGAGGCTGCGGATGGAAAGAAACTGCACCGTGTCGATTGCGGCCAACTGTTCCCCTAAAATCTCTTCCCCCAGAGTTCCCGTCACCCAATAGGCAAAATCATTGGGCGGTTCCGGAGACCAAAACTGATGTTGTTGTAAAAACCGGTGGGTGTGGTGGTAAATGCAGGATCCCGGGACCTCCTGAACCAATTCCAATAATTGCGGAATCGTAGAGGCCTTCAGACCCGTTAGTTCTGATAAATGGAACCGGGTATAAAACTGGAAGGAATTTTTAGCCTTCACGGCTTCGGACATAGAAGATCCTTTTTGAGAGGAGGTTTCATTTGGAGCTCTTCTTGAGAGCAGTGAGCTCGTTGATAAAACTCCCGGCCCAGCTCATCTTCTCTTTTAAAGAATTTTTTTCATTTCTTATGGATCTCCCCGATAAGGATTGTACAGCCGGAAAGGCCGCGGGTCTATAAAAAATGAAAGCAGACGAAACCCCTGCCTTAGGCCTTTAATGAGGAGCCCTCGCCAAACGACCAGAGCCACAATCAGATAATACAAAACCACCTCTATCCCTAAAACTTTCTCGAGATAAAAATAAGCGCCGGGAATTTTTGATAAAAGATACGTCAACGCCACCATCAGGTTCAAACCCAGCTGAGCACACATTGAAAAGATCAATGCCAACCCCGGAAAAAAAAATCCCGTCAAAAGCAGCCCTAAGCCCAGAGCCGTGATCACAGAAACCAAAGGGACGATAAAAAGATTGGCGACAATGGTGATCGGGGTAACGATATGAAAATAATACGCAATGAGACCGGCGACGCCGATCCACGCCGCTAGAGATACAGCCAAGGACCCCAGGAAATACCTCTTAAGATAAAAGAGAAATCCTTTCCCTCCCTCATCCGGGAAAATCCCATTCCACATCCTGGGAACCCCCTGAATCAAAGAGAATACACAGACAAAGGACAGTTGAAAACCGACATCAAATAGGTTCAAGGGATTCGTGAGGAAAAGTACGGTCGCCGCCAAGGCCAGAGAGTTCAAGGCATCCGATTCCCTTTCCACCAGAAAGGCCCCCAGAAAGATCACGGCCATGATGGTCGCCCGGACAACGGGCGCCTGGCCGCCGGTTAAAACCGCATAACCGATCAAGATCAAGATGGTCAAGGCATACTGTGCGTTTCTTCCAAACCGCAGCACCTTTAAAAAGAGAAACACAACAAAGGCAATGATGCCCACATTAAAACCGCTGACGGCCAGGATGTGGGCCGTGCCAGTTTGCACAAAAAGCTCTTTGAGGCTCCGGGGGATGTCGTAGCGTTCTCCCAAAATCAGGGCGCTCATCATCGCGGCCTCATTGTGAGGAAGATACCGTGCCAGCACATCCTTGAATTTCCCCCGGAGTCTCAAAGCGCCTTCTTTCAGAGGATTCGCTCGATGAGCATCCAGAAGCTCCACATGGCCGCGTTTTTTGACGCTCAGGATCAGCTTGATTCCCTTTTGGCTGAGATATTCCTTGTAAGAAAAAGGACCATTTGAGGAGAAATCAAACGGCTCGTGGAGCCGCCCCTCTAGAAGAACGGCATCCCCGTAGTGCAAATCCACCGCTCGAAAAACCTGAACCAGAATCCTTCCGGTTTTGGCACACGGACTTTCATATTTGGCTTTAAACCGTCTGGCCTCCAGGGTAAAGACCGTTTTTTGACCATGAAAAAATTTTCTTTTCTGGACATCAGAAACAATAACTCCTTCCACGAAAACCGGACGGCCGCGATAGTCTTCAAAAATGCGGTAGAGATGATCGCTGGAGACGGTCTTTGAGCTCACAACCGACAACGCCCCCAGGAAAATCAGGCTCACCCATAAAAGGCTTAAGGAAAGGGCTTCTCTTTTTATAAAAAGCACGCTCAAAGATAAAGACAACGCACACCCGATCCCCAAAAAGAGAAAACCGGACCAAAGGCAGGATCCGGCCATAATCCCCAATGCAAAAAACACACTCACACCCACCAGGGGCCGGTGAGAAGGCATAGGGAGCTCACTTTTTAATCCAGTCCGTCTCGACAAGATCCAGCATCTCTTGGAGGCGCGGATTGAGCTTGCAAAGATATTGGACGGTGATCCCGACCCAGAAGACGACCGCCAAAAAGATTAAGACCAATCTCTCCTGTCGTGTGAGATGAAACATAGGATTGTGGTGTTGAGGTTAAAGATACGGGGTGAAGGGGAATGCTAGAGGGGAAAGCGCATTGGTCTCGTTTAAACCTCAAATGAGACCTTTCGATTCATAGAACAATATTAACCAATTTATTGGGTACGACAATAAATTTTTTGATTTCCTTTCCTTGCACAAAATTCTGAATCCTTGTCTGTGACAAAACAATTTTCCTCAACCGTTCCTCTGAGCTGTCGATGGGAACGTCGCATTTCGCCCGCAGTTTGCCGTTGATCTGAATGACGACCGAAACCACCTCTTGACGGATCGATTGCTCATCGAAACTCGGCCAGGGGGTTTTACTGAGCCGCTCGCTATGGCCGGTTTTCTCCCACAACTCTTCACACACGTGGGGTGTAAAAACTGACAGAAGCACGATCACGGTCTCCAGCGCCTGATTGAGGACCGTTTGATTGAGGGCGCCTTTTGAATCGGCCCCGTACAAATCTCTACGAGGTTCTACGGGGCAGGCAAGGCTGCAGTATTTTTCGATCGCATTAACCAGGATCATGATCCGGCTGATCGCCGTATTTAATTTATAATTATTCTCGATATCTTCTGTCACCTCTTTGATCGCCAGATTCCTTTGCCGTTCGAGCTCGCGGTCTTCTCCCTCAAGGGATGCGGGCGATTGGGTCACAGCGCCGGTCTTATACCGTTTTTCAACGAGATTAAAAGCGCGGCTCAAAAATCTCCAGGAGCCTTCCAAGGCCTGCGGATTCCATTCCAGCTGATCTTCGGGTGGTGCCGCGAATAAAATAAAAAGCCTTAACGTGTCGGCGCCGTATTTTTCAATCACTGCATCCGGATCCACGGTGTTTCCTTTGGACTTCGACATCACCTCGCCGTCTTTGAGGACCATCCCTTGAGTCAAGAGCCGTATAAAAGGTTCTTCAAAATCAATCAACCCCAAATCTTTGAAAAACTTCGTGAAGAAGCGGGAATACAAAAGATGGAGAATGGCGTGTTCGATACCGCCGATATATTGATCGACGGGCATCCAGTAGGATGCCTCGTTTTTGTCAAAAACCTCCCTGGCATTCTGAGGAGAACAAAACCGCAGGAAATACCAGGACGAATCAAAAAACGTCGCCATGGTATCAAACTCTCGGATAGCGCCTTCGCCACATGTGGGACACTTCGTATGAATAAATTCTGCACTCTTTGTTAAAGGGCTTCCGCTCTTTCCAGTGATTTGAATATTCTCCGGCAGTTTAACCGGTAAATCCTCTTCGGGAACAGGTACCATGAACTGTTTGCCCTCTCTGCGGCATTTCCCAATACAATACACAACCGGGATCGGCGTTCCCCAATACCTCTGACGGGAAATCAGCCAATCCTTAAGACGCCATTGCACAGTGCTTTTGGCCATGCCTTGATTTTCCATCCAGCCGGCATTCTTTCCCTTGGCCTCCTGATTGGGAACTCCGTTGAAAAGCCCGGAATTGATCTGAACGCCTTCGCCCTCATAAGCCGCTTCGAGCTCTTCGGGCCTCAAGTGAGGACGAGCTGGATCTTGAATAACGATCCGCACGGGCAAATGGTGTTCCCGGGCGAAAAGAAAATCGCGCTGATCATGAGCCGGCACCGCCATAATGGCGCCAGTCCCATACTCCATCAACACGTAATCGGCGATCCAAATCGGGAGGACTTCCCCATTGACGGGATTGACCGCATAGCGTCCGGTTGCGATCCCTTCCTTTTTGAGATCTCCAGCGATGCGTGAGCTCTTGGGTTTCTGAGAAACCTTCTGGATGAAATCCGAAACCGTTTTCTCATCCGGCGATCCCGCGATAATTTTTTTGACCAAAGGATGCTCGGGGGCCAAAACCACATACGTGGCGCCGAAGATGGTGTCGGGACGCGTGGTGAAAACCGGCAGGACATCATTCGTTTTGTGGATCTTAAAAGAGATCTCTACTCCATAACTTTTCCCGATCCAGTTTTCCTGCATGGTGACGACCCGCAGCGGCCAGGATTTAAGCTTTTTCAAATCCTCCAGAAGACTCTCGGCGTAGGAAGTGATCTTGAGATACCACTGCTCCAGATCTTTTTGAACGACCGTACGGGCGCAGCGCCAGCATTGCCCGGAGATCACCTCTTCGTTGGCGAGGGTGGTCTTGCACTCCGGGCACCAGTTGACCGCCGAGGATTTTCGATAGGCAAGGCCGCGCTCGAACATCTTTAAAAAAATCCATTGATTCCATCGGTAATATTCTTGATCGCAGGTGGCGATCTCCCGGTCCCAGTCGTAGGAGAACCCCATCCTTTTTAATTCCTGCCGCATCTCATCGATGCACGCGGTGGTCCACCGGGCGGGATCGGTCTTGTGCTTGATGGCGGCGTTCTCGGCGGGCTGGCCAAAGGCATCGTAGCCGATCGGGTGTAAGACGTGAAATCCCTGCATCCTCTTGAAACGGGCCACGGCATCGGCGATCGTATAATTGCGCACGTGCCCCATATGGATCTTCCCGGAAGGATAAGGAAACATCTCTAAAACATAATATTTTTTCTTCCGAGGATCAGCTTCGACTTTGAAGGTCTTTTCGCTCTGCCAGATCCTCTGCCACTTCTGTTCGATTCTTTGGATTTCTTCGCTGGTGTAGGGCATGGGCCTGAAATATTTTCTCCCAAGGTCACAAAGTCACCACGTCACAATGTCACAAGTAAAGACTTTCACTCTACCTCGAACGTGTGACATGTGACCTTGTGACTGGTGACCCCTAATCGATTTTTCCCCTCTACTATAACACAAAAGGGGATCATATGACTCCTATAATCCCCTCTCTAAAAAAATCCCAATTTTTTAAACGTTGCTTGTTGTCAGCTGCGGTTCCTTTTTGGCGATGGTGACCTCTGGAATCCTAGAGTTTCCTTTCTTAACCATCAGGGTGTGATAGTTGGTATCCGTTTTGTAATAATCGATGCCCCGTTCGATGAATTGTTCATCCATGCGTTTGGGCG
>CAZNDW010000068.1:0-7184 GCA_964571895.1 uncultured Planctomycetales bacterium | reverse complement strand
GCTAAAACCAGCAAACATCGTCGAGATCGTTTGAATCCCTCATAACCTGAAGGTCGCGCGTTCCCTGTCCTGGCCGGACAGGCCAGGACAGGCAAATCCTAGCCCCGCAATGAATTTAGGGTTCCCCGCCACAAAGCGTGGCGGGTTAAGGGAATAATTAGAGAATAATATAATTATGCGAACGGTATCTGTTTTGGTGATTTTGATCCTCGTTCTTATTCCGGGTTTATGGGCCGGTCGGCTCTTCAATACCCCCGGCCGGCCCTCGGGCCCCTTCTTGTTGGGTCCGTGCACCGACAATATAACTCTAAAAGGCAAAGATCATCTCGAATTCCGCTGGAAGCCTATGCGCCCCGGTTTTATTTATTATACGGAGTTTAGACTTTATCGGGGATATGACACGAGAGATCAAAATTTGATATTTAAAAAAAGGACGGCCTGGAATGACACTTCCTTCTCGGTATCGAAAGAAAATTTCAAGTCCCAAGAAACGTACACGTGGGTGATTGAGGAAGTGTTTCTGGGCGGCCGAAAAGGTGACCGAAGCTTTTGTTCCTTTACGGTGAGCTCTTCGGGAAAAGCACGGTGAAAAGCGGGCCTAAGCCATGAGAACCTTTGTCCTCGGTGATATCCACGGCGCCTATAAGGTACTTTTGCAATGCCTTGAGCGATCAGGTTTTGATTATGAGAAAGACCGGCTGATCGTGCTAGGGGATGTCTGTGACGGCTATCATGAAGTCAAGCAATGCATCGATGAGCTGTTAAAAATAAGGCATTGTGATTTTATCATCGGGAATCACGATCTTTGGGCTTTGGGGTGGGCAACGCGCAATGAGAAGCCGGAGATCTGGACAAGTCAAGGAGGTGATCGGACAATGGCGTCCTATGATGGCGGACCCATGCCGCAGGCGCACATTGATTTTTTGAAAAATGCGCATTTGTGGATTGAGTTTAAGAATAAATTGTTTGTGCATGGCGGTTTTGATCCCCAAAAGCCTATGTCACAACAAACTCTGCAGACTTTGGTCTGGGATCGGGATTTGGTAGCTGATGCGTGGAAAAGGCATTTGCGAGGTGAAGTAGATTATCAGTATACTAAGTTTAAGGAGATTTATCTCGGCCATACACCGACGGAGTTATATTATTCATTGAAGCCTTTAAAGCTTTGTAATGTCTGGTTGCTTGACACGGGTGCCGGCTGGTCCGGGAAGCTAACGATTATGGATGTGAATACTCACGGGTATTGGCAATCGGATCTAACGCCCCGGCTCTATGGGATTGAGGGGAGAAAATGAGGGGAAATATTTTATTTGACATTCAGTCGAGCAGAGGTCATAATTAACCCGTAGTAAATAAATGACAAGAATCTAAAAACCGCAAGGTGGAGGGATTAGTCACTTTGTGGTTTTTATTTTTCGCACGCAGTTGTCCTGTTTATTGGACAACGAGTCATCTGAAGATTTTTTGCTGGTCGAATCAGATTTGCCATTATTTACTAAATGTTGAAGGAAGGAGGTAGTGAGTAATGGCAAAAGGTACAGTAAAGTGGTTTAGCGACCAAAAAGGTTTTGGCTTTATTACTCCCGAATCAGGCAAAGATGTATTTGTACATCACAGCGCAATTCAAGGTGAAGGGTACAAATCGTTAGCCGAAGGTCAGGCGGTTGAATTTGAAATCGTCGCAGGCCCCAAGGGTGAGCAAGCGCAAAACGTCGTTAAGCTGTAACGAAACGGCAGGGCCGGGGAGAAATCCCCGGTCCTTATTTTTTGAAATCCGTTTAAGGAGAGGGCAAGATGAATCTTTACGTTGGTAATTTAGCACGAGAAGTGACGCAGGAAGATTTGCAGCAGGTCTTCGGGGCCTTTGGGCAGGTTTTATCGGCAACCGTCATCAAAGAGAAGTTCAGCGGCGAATCCCGGGGATTTGGATTTGTGGAAATGCCGGTTAAAGCAGAAGCCGAAGCCGCCATGAACGGGATCAAGGATATCAAAGGAAAGATGGTGACGATCAATGAGGCGCGCCCTCGCGAATCAGGCAATCGCGGCGGTCGGTCCGGCGTCTTTGGTCGAAAGCATGGCGGTCGAGAAAACCGAAGCGGCGGCGGTTGGCGGTAAAAGAATTTTCAATCCATACTAGAATCACTATGCAGTGACTGTTTCTTCCGTACTGACATCCTGCCTTTTTTGTTTCACCAATCTTCGATGGTCCAAGTCCTTCGATAGGCGATGGATCCCTCTCCCTCGCTTTTCGCTCGTCACATCGGAATTTCAAAAGCGAAATTCCGATGTGACCCCCGTGATTCGCTTTGCCCCCGTCGTTTTGTTTCGTTTTGTTCCGCTTCGCTTCACAAATCGAAACAAAACGAAACAGCGGGGGCGAAGCAAAGCGACGGGGTCTATTTCGAACCGCGAAGTCGAGGGACAATCCGTTTATGATTCCCAGACTGTTTTTAATATCTGTTTCCGTCGGTTTATGTTGTTAGACCGTTTTTGCCGGTGTGTCATTTTTGCCGGTGAAGATTCAAGAAGAAATATCTCGTTTCAGGAGGGGCGGATGCGGTCCTTAATAAATTTTTTTGGGACAGTAGCTTTATTATCCAGCGTGTTGGGTTTTGGTTCTTCGTATGCCAAGGAGGGAGAAGAGATGAAATACGAAAAAGCCATTTTTGCGGGGGGGTGTTTCTGGTGCATCGAGTCCGCATTGCAAGAATTCCCGGGGGTTATCACGGCCGTCTCCGGTTATACCGGTGGGAAGAAGGAGAACCCCATGTACGAAGAGGTCTCAGCGGGCAGGACCGGACATCTGGAAGCGGTGGAGGTGACCTATGACCCGGCCCAGATCTCTTATGGGGAACTCCTGGATATCTTCTGGCGGCAGATCGACCCGACCGATGCGGGAGGACAATTTGCCGACCGCGGCTCGCAGTACAAAACAGCCATTTTTTATTTTAACGACGAGCAAAAACGGATCGCCGAGGAGTCCAAAGCCAAATTGGAGAAAAGCGGGCTTTTTGACCGGCCGATCGTCACGCCCCTTGTCCAGGCCTCGAAGTTTTATCCGGCTGAGGAATATCATCAGGATTATTATAAAAAGCAGCCGGACCATTACAAAAGGTACCGGGTCGGTTCCGGCCGCGAACAATTTATACAAGAGAAATGGAAGGGCGCCACGGTTTGTCCGTTGCCGCGGAAATCTTCTAGCAAGCCCAAGGTCTATACGAACTCGTCGGTGGAAGAATTGAAAAAAGGATTAACGCCGATCCAGTATCAGGTGACGCAGAAGAACGCTACCGAGCCGCCTTTTCAAAACGCCTATTGGGATCTTCATCAAGAGGGGATTTATGTTGATGTCGTCTCCGGAGAACCTTTGTTCAGCTCTCAGGATAAATTCGACTCCGGAACAGGCTGGCCGAGTTTCACCAAACCCTTGGAGCAGCGCAATATCGTTGCCAAGGAAGACAGAGGTCTTTTTATGAAGCGAACCGAGGTCAGAAGCCGCAGCGCCGATTCGCACTTAGGCCATGTTTTTGATGACGGTCCCACCCCAACCGGCATGCGCTACTGCATCAACTCCGCGGCTTTGCGGTTTATCCCGAAACAAGATTTGGAAAAAGAAGGTTATGGCGAGTATAAAAAATTATTTGAAAAATAATTTTCTGCTAGAATCCCACCGATCGAAAACGGATTCATAACCTCTCTTAAGGGATGCTTTTATTAAGAAAAATCCTCTTTATTACCAGATTGTCAGAGATGTTGTGGCCTTCCTTCCCTTTAATAAACACCTTTATGTCTTAAACAAACGAGGGGTTGTGCAACGATGGGATTCCTCGGGCCGCGGCCAGGAAGCCGCCCTTCTCGCCTTACCATCTCAGAATCTCCCGCAGCATTCTACTCAAGTTTTGACCATGAAGATTTATGGATTTGAAGAGAATTTTTTCTCCTTCTTACGGATCGAGGAACACTCTGGAGCAATCTGGAGGATGTCCCTTTGGTTGAAGAAGGCGTCCAAGGATTCTCTTTTGATGAAAATAACAAACGCTTGCTCATTTGGAGGGAACACGACCTTGGATTTTTAGATTTGGCTGAATATTTTCAAAGCAAAGAATCTCTATCTTTTGCTGGCTTGCAATGGGTGCATCTAAAAGACAAGGCTATCGAAGGGGCCTTTTGGGTCAACGACACCGCGCAGATTGTTTTCTTTAACCACAATGAGGTTTGGATTACGGATACAAAACCCTCCCCGACGATACTGTCGGGGCCCGACGCCATCCATGACGTGGTTCCTATCAAAGGAAGAAGCTCCGTTCTTTACATCGACAAAATCGCCACTTTGTTTTATCTCGACCGCGAGAATGCCGAACCCCACGTGGTTTTCGTTGTGTCCAAGATCCCTTATTGGGATTATGCTTTATGGAAAAACCAATGAATCCTTAAGCCTATGCAGTTTCTTTACTCCCCTCATCATTTCCTGGCCTCAGAGCGCCGCTGGCAGCGACTGTTTGAAATCCTGCCGGGGCTGACGAGCTGGGGCATTCTGGTCGGCTTGATAGGTTTGTCTATCCTAAAACCCATCCTGGCAGCGATCCTCATTATCTGTTTCTACTTTTACTGGCTTTTGAAGCTTCTGTATATGACGATCTTTCTGGTCCTCTCCTATTATCGGCTGAAAATGGAACAACAAACCGATTGGATGGAACGGATCAAAAACGTGGATCGTTTGGAAGAATCCCTTAAGGATCTCTTAAAGGACAACAAGGATAGAAAAATACAAAATATCCTTAAGAGATTATCCTTTGCCATTCATCAGCGCGAGCTCCTCCATCTTAAAAAAAGCGGTCAGCCCCCTCCTTCTTCAGAGGCGATTTATCACCTCGTTATTTATCCGGTGGCTAAAGAACCCCGCGAGATTCTCGAACCGGGGATCAAGAGGCTGAGCCAGCAGAAATTTCCAGCCCAGAGGATAGTGGTTATTTTTGCCCTTGAGGAACGCGCGGCAGAGAATATCAAAGAGGATGTTTTTGCCCTTCAAGAAAAATACCGGCATCATTTCTTCGATTTGTTGATTGTGATTCACCCCACCGATCTTCCTGGAGAAACCCGCGTGAAAGGGGCCAACGTCACGTATGCCGCCAAACAGGCCGCCCAGTATTTATCGGACAAAAAGATTTCTTTTGATCAGGTGATTGCCTCGTGCTTTGATGCCGATACCGTGGTCCATTCGAATTACTTTACCTGTTTGACCTATTATTTTCTTGTCTGGCCGCAGCGCTTCCAATCCAGCTTTCAGCCGATTCCGGTCTATCACAACAACATTTGGGATGTCCCCGGATTTGCGCGGGTCATTGAAATCGGGTCTTCTTTTTTTCAGTTGATTGAGGCGACCAATCCCGACAAACTGGTGACCTTCTCCAGCCACAGCATGAGTTTTAAGGCCTTGGTGGACGTGGGGTATTGGCCGGTGGATATGATTTCGGACGATTCCGCCATTTACTGGAAGGCGTTTGTTCACTACGGTGGCCGCTATCATGTGGTGCCGCTTTATGTCACGGTTTCCATGGATATCGCTGGGTCTAAAAGCATCCTGGAAACGGCCCGCACGGTCTACAAACAAAAAAGGCGCTGGGCCTGGGGGGTGTACTATTCTTTATCCCAAAAAATCCGACACGCCTTGGAATGGCTGATGATTCCCTTCATTCTCGTCATCTTTGGGGCGCTGCCGGCGCTGGATGCCCAGACGCGCCTTTCGCTGGGCAAATACATGGATTTCTGGATCACGGATAAAAAGCGAAACAAAAAATGAGGGGTCGCCCCGCTATAGCGGGGCGACCCCTCAGTATCTTTTTCTTGACTCCGAGAGGCGATATTTATAGAATAAGCCGCTTGAAGATGGTAAACCCCCACCCCGCCGTTGGCGGGGTGGGGGTAAAGAAAAAGCTTTCAATGGATCCCGGAATGGGAAAGGAGGCGGATCATGGCTGTTCAAGAAGCAACCTCAAAAGCACAAAAAGCCAAGGAGGTCTTGGTCGTAACGGATTGGGTCTCTAATCACCTCAAGGATGCCAATCTTTGCATTGTGGAGGTGGATGTCGATACCAAGGCCTATGATGAAGGGCATATTACGAATGCCTTGGGATGGGCGTGGAATACCCAGCTTTGCGACACCCTGCGGCGGGACATCATCCCTAAAGACAAATTTGAGAAGCTCATGGGGGAAAGCGGGATTGACAACGCGACCACCGTCGTCCTCTACGGCGACAACAACAACTGGTTTGCCGCGTGGGCGTTTTGGCAGCTTAAGATTTACGGCCATAAAGATGTGCGGCTGATGAACGGAGGCCGCAAAAAGTGGATTGCCGAAGGCCGTGAGCTGACAACGGAGGTGCCCAGGCCAGCAAAAAAATCTTACAAGGCCCAGAACCCGGATCTTTCCATCCGGGCGTTCTTGCCGGAGGTGATGAAGGCCTCCTCCGAGCGCTCAGCCCAGCTCGTCGATGTTCGAAGCCCTCAAGAATTCACCGGAGAGTTGCTTTCTCCTCCAGGGCTTCCCGAGACCTGCCAACGGGGCGGGCACATCCCCAGCGCTAAAAATATTCCCTGGGGCAAGGCCTGCAATGAGGACGGGACTTTTAAGAGCGTGGAGGAACTCCGCACCCTCTACGGCGGGGTCGGTATCACGGGGGATCGACCCGTCATTGCCTATTGCCGGATTGGGGAGCGTTCCAGCCACACGTGGTTTGTCTTAAACTACCTCTTGGGTTACAAGAACGTCAGGAATTACGACGGCAGCTGGACCGAGTGGGGAAACCTCGTTGCGGCACCGGTTGAGAAACCCTAGAGCTAATGCAAACACATTTAATAAAAGTAACAGCAGATAATATACGTGTCATTGCGAGTCCCGACGCTTTTGGTCGGGACGAAGCAATCTGTTAAAAGATTGCTTCGTCGCTGAAAAGCGCTTCTCCCTGGCCTGCCAGCCAGGGCAGCCGCAATGACACATGATTTTATTAGTTTTGAGATTTAAGGGCAAGAAGGTGAGGGAAAGACGCAATGCCAAAGGTGGAAGAGTATTCAGAGAAGAAAAGCGAGCTGGCCGGCTGGCCGATTAATATCGTCAGCTACCGGCTGGGTGCGACCTATCATACCACGATCGACAATATCTCTCCGGGCGCATGGGTCGTGAAGGC
>CAZNDW010000067.1:0-7220 GCA_964571895.1 uncultured Planctomycetales bacterium | reverse complement strand
GCGTCTTAATTCGTGTCGCCCAAGGGTGGAACAGGATCAAAATTTCATTCAATGAAAAGGCGCAGATCATGGCCTTACGAGATGAACTCGGTCACAAGGCTGTCAAAGAACAGATCGTAAAGAACACCAAGAAATCTTATGCCCTTAGGTGATCGAATTTACAGGAAAATTGGGACTTGACCAAGGGCGTATGGCTTATGGGAGATTAACGTCTTTGGAGGTCTTGAAGCCGTTCGACTCTTCTGGCTTCTTTTCGTTGTTTGAGGATATGGGCCTTTTCGGGTCCGGAGGTGCCCCTGGTGGCGAAATAATCCGTCACGTCGTTGATCAAGGTCTGGCGGTTCACAATCTTCTGTTTCTGGGTGAGGGTTGCCTCCTCTTTGCTTGCCGCAAGGCTCGGGGAGAGGGCGGCTAAAAGAAAGCATAAAACCACTGTTACCACGCCTACCGCACGGCCGCTCCCGCCCAATTTGCACAGACGCACAAGCGAGGCCGCAACAGAGATCAAAATCACAATCAAAATCACTCCCAAAGCGACACCAATCGGGATCGGGTAGATTTCCGACAGCAGCATCTTGCCGCCGATAAAAACGAGAATGAAAGCCAATCCGTAATGAAGATAATGAAACATCTCCATCATATTGGCCAAGGCAAAATACAGTGCGCGCAATCCCAAGATGGCAAAGACATTCGACGTATAGACGATGAAGGGATCGTTGGTAATGGCCAAAACAGCCGGCACGGAATCAACCGCAAAAATCACATCGGTTGTCTCCACCACCAGAAGGGCAACAAATAAGACCGTTGCGCACAACCGGCCATCCTTTCTGACAAAGAATTTTCCGCTGTAATCGTTGGAGACAACGGGCATAAAGCGTTTAAAGAGCTTAATAACCGGATTGTGCTCCGGATGAATTTCTTTGGTTTTCTCAAAGGCCAATCGCAGCCCGCTGACAACGAGAATGATTCCGAAGATATAGATCACCCAATGAAACAAACCAATCAGGCTTAAGCCCAGGACAATAAAAACCGCCCGGATAACCAGCGCCCCCAGAATCCCCCAAAAAAGAATTTTATGATGATACAAGGCCGGAATGCCAAAGTACGAGAAGATCAATAAAAAGACGAACATATTATCCATGCTCAGGGATTTCTCGACGATATAACTCGTCAGAAACTGCAAGGCCCTGTCTGAGCCGTAGACAAAATAGATCCCTAAATTAAACAGAAGCGCCACGATGATCCAGAGGGCACTAAAACCAAGGGCCTCTTTCATCTTGACCACATGGGCCTTGCGGTGCATGACCCCCAGATCTAAGATGAGCATTACCGTAACAATGACCCCAAAAGCCGTCCAGAATAGGATTTGGTTCTCTGGCATCACTGGATCTCCTCAAAACCAATAATCCCCCCCGAAATGACCGCCTTCATGGCCTCCTCCACACTCAAGCCGGGGTCTCGGGCTTCGGATTCCCTGATCACAATGAACCAACCCGAAGTCGGATTAGGGGTCGTGGGGATAAAAACCTTGAGTAACGTTTCATTCTTCTTCCTTCGGTCCACAACGGTTCCGGTCACAAAACCCAGCGTCCAGATGCCGGGACCCAGGAAATCTACCATGACGGCCTTCTTAAAGACTTGTTTTTCCGGCAACGATAATGTCATGGACAACTGTTTGCCGACTTGGTAAATTGTCTTGATGATCGGGATGCGGTTGCTGATGGTCTCGATCAATCCAAAAATCTGCTTGCCGATCACATTGCTGGCGACAAATCCTAAAAAACATAAAAAGATCAGGGCCAAAAGCAGCCCCAGCCCCGGGACGCTGAAACCGATCAGATGATGAATCCAGCCCACGACCCGTTTGTCAATGACCACATAAAAAAACTGGACCGCCAAAAAAGACAAAGCCAAAGGAATGATGGCCCAAAGGCCTCGGAACATATAAACCCTTAACATGACAAAAAATTTTTTCATAATCTTAAGCCTCGCCTCACGATCTACTGACAATGGCCTCGGCCAGTTTTTTCCGCCGCAATTTCCGCACGGTCATGGTGAGGCCCTGCTTTTTAATAACCTCGCCCCCTTGCGGCGGACGGCCCAATTGTTCCGCACACCATTCCGCGAGAGTGGGTATGCGCCCCTCTTTACTCGCTAAGGAAAGATTCGCTCCAACGGTCTGACTGACCACGTTCATAGAAACCCCCCCACCCATAATCCAGCTGGAACCCTCGGCCCCATAAGAATGGACATAAGAGGGAAGATAATCGAATTCATCTTCAATTTCTCCCACCAATTCTTCAATAATATCTTCCAGCGTCACCATCCCAACAATTTTTTGATCCCCCGAACGCACTAAGGCAATATGGATCTTCTCCTGGATCATCTGTTCCAGGACCTCCGCGACCGGAGCCTGATCATGGACCGTTTTAATGGGCCGTACGATTCCTTTAACGGTGGGGTCTTCGGGATTGAGCTTGAGGGCCACCACAATGTCTTTGAAATTGACGTATCCTTGGATCGTCTGCGGATCTCCTTCCTTCTCACAGACGGGAAAACGAGTGTGCATATCCATATGGGCCCGGGCCAAGGCCTCCGACAGCGTGCAGTGAATGGGAATCATGAAGATATCCGACACCGACAGCATAATGCTGCGAATACCGCGCAAAGAAAGCTGAGCCGCAGAGAGCACAATCTTTTCCGCTCGGGTTCCAATAAGGCGCGCCGTCTTGGCCAAGGTGGCGGCCGCTTTCAATTCATGAAAACTGTAAGTGGACTGGTCTTCTGAACCCAAAGCAGGATTCCAATGGCGTCGGCCGATCCCGATAATTCTTTTGACGGTGTGCTCAAAAAATAAAACAACCGGATACACCATCTGGGAGAGAATCTTCATAATGGGGGAAAGCTTCAAACACACCCATTCTTTATTACCGATGGCAAAAACCTTGGGAACCAGCTCAGAAAATATAATCATGAAACCGCTCAGAGGAACAATCAAAAATGACAAGGCCAGAAAATTCGCCCAATAATGGGATAAACCATAACGCTCCTTGAGAAAGGGAGCCAAGGAATCCACGACTCCGACCCCTCCGGTCGCCGCAGCAATGGCCGCAAAAAGCGTGATCCCCAATTGAACCACGGCGAGGCTGGCCTCCATCCGATCCTTCATAAACAAAGCGGCCTCGGCTCCCCGTCTTTTTTCGCTCACAAAAACCGTCAGCTTGGTGCGGGAAATCGAGGCTAAGGCCATCTCATAGGCGGCGAAGATGCCATTGAGAATCAACATAAGGCCTATGACCGCTATATCATCAAGGAAAGCCATTTCTCTTGAACTTTACCACGACCCTTGGTTTTTGTCAAAAATACTCTCAATTTATTTGAGAAAGCAAAGGGGGGCAAATCTGGCCGTACGGCCAGATTTGCCCCCCTTTAAAACTTCAATCCTCTTCTAGTCCCTCGGCAACTAATTCCTGTTTATCATGTTTTACTCTATTGCCTCGGGACTGTGCCGAGCCAAATTCAATATTATTTAGTTGGCGAGGCACTAGCCCTACCTCTTATGATTATACTTGCCGAGGTGTTTGGCTGCCATCTCTTGACCACCCAGGCCATAGGCCAACGCAAAAGCGAAAGCGACTGCCCCAAATAGGATGGTGAAAGTCGTTCCCACGAGCACTAAACCAAAACCCAGCTCCTCAATGGTCAAGGTGACCGCATAAATCACAATCACCCAGCGGGTAATCCGCTCCAACAGCTTGGGTTTGGGCAGGTCCAGATAACTCGCCACAAAATGCACCAGGCCGGATACGACTTTCGCCAGAATCATACCCAAGACCAACACAACCACCGCTGATAAGACATGGGGAATGTAGCCTAACAGCCGATTCAACGAGTCGCTCACCACGCTTAAGCCTATGGCTTTCACTGCGATGATCATAAAGAGAACGATAAACAGCCAATAAAAAATCAGGCTGATTCCTTCGCTTAAGGAATATTTTATCCCGCTTTTATCAATGATCCGGGAGATCCCGATTTTATCTGCCAATTTATCCAATCTGATTTCTTTAAACAAACGAAGCATCACATCATGGAGTAATTTGGCAACAAGTAATCCGATAATAAGAATCAATAAAGCACTGATTAAAGTAGGGACAAAATTGACCACTTCCTTAAGCATTTCCTTCAGAGGATCAAGAATGACCGCATGGAAGTTTGCCATCTCTTCTTCCCTCCTTTCACGATACATTTAAAGCTGCCAAGGTGGTACCTAAAGCCAACCGCACACACTTTCACCTCCTTAGGCTGCATGGGTGCCCCCATAGGTTCCTACGTAACCTAATCATGGGGGCACCCATAGGTTTCTACCCCCGCGTCTTGCTGTCGCAAGACAGCAACGGGGGTAGAAACCTATGGGTGCCTTACACCTTAAAATATATAATTTTTTAAGGGGAAATGACAAGTGGGTGGCTGAACCCTCGGGAAAGCGTTTTCTTCATTCCCAAGCTTCCCGCAGTCAAAATGAACCAGGCCAATGATCAAATTCTTGCTACTGGTAGCAGGAATTTGGCGCAAGGACGAGACAAACTTGACAATACCTTTTCCAGATAGTATTCTTGACGTAGATAAAATGAAAATACTAAAGAATAAGATGATTTTTCTCAGAAATACTCTTATGCTCGCGCGGAAGATCCTTCTAGGGGTATTGCTTATTTTCCCCCAAATCTCGGCTGCCGAGCCTGATGCTCAGACTCCGCGCTCAACTCTTGGCCAGCAGGCGTTAAAGGGTGTGGAAGCCCCCTGGGCCGAAAAGCAGGCCTTTGAAAAACAAACAGGCCGACGCTGGCAGGAGGCCTCTGTTGAAGAGAAACAAAAATTCATCCAGAGATACCGAAGAGGCGAAGAACGAAGAATCCGGACGGAAAAAAGACAACGCCAAAAGGAATTGAAGGATAAAGAACGCGGCGTCCACGAGATCCATCGAAAGCACGCACGCCTTCAACGAGAGGAGACCAGAAAAGAAAAAGAAGAAGCTCGAAATTTCCAAACACGGCAGAGAGAAGCTAAACAGCGCTCCCGCCAGCTTCAAAAACAAGCCAGTAAAACCAGAACAGTCCGCTAGACCTGTGCGGGTTCAACAAGAAAATCCATCCAACGAGAACAAGAAGTAAACAAACCTCTTGCCTTCATTTTAAAAAATCTGGGAATAACGTCAGTTGCTTTGATTGTGTTCTTTTCCGCAAAGACAACCGGTATCGGGTTTGCTCACACACTTTAAGTTGTTCTTCAATATCCGCTAAAAAACTTGATGGGGGATTTTCCTGAATCTGACCGAAAAGCCGACGCCGCCGGCCATGGATGAGATACAGCCTCTCTTTCGCCCTCGTCATCCCCACATAAAAAAGGCGCCTCTCTTCCTCAGGATCAGTCCTATGCCCTTTAAGCCTCAACGGAAGAAGATTCTCCTCGCAGCCCACCATAAAAACGACCGGAAATTCCAACCCCTTGGAGGCATGGAGCGTCATCAAACTCACCTTTTCTGATCTCCCTTCGAGAGAATCTTCCGGCTGCTGGAGGAATAACTGATCGAGAAAGTCAGCTGAATTCCGCGTCTCAAAAGCCAAACCTTTAAGTCTTTGGAGGCTCTCTTTCCTTTTGGGGTCGCCTAAAAGGAACTGTTGGCCGATCGATGACTCTAAGAAGAACTCCAAAGCCTCAGCCAAGTTTAGAGTCTTTAGCTTTTCCTTTAAGTTTATTAAAACGTTTGGCAAATGGATTTCCTCACCAAAAGTCTCTGATAGACGTTCCACGCTTTCTGAAGGAACGATCACGCCTTGGGCCAGACGGAAAAGTGTTGCGACCTCAAAAATGCCGGGCTCCTCCAAAAGAGGCTTTTCCCCCGTAATTTGGTAAGGAATGCCGCTGCGATGGAAGGCCTCGCCCAAGAGATTCGCTTGGGCCTTAAGCCGATAAAAGACCGCGATATCCCCAAAACTGTAGGAGGCTTCACTCCCCGCGTCCACCCATCGGGAATCGTGAGAAAAAAGACTCGTTCCCGCCAGGAGCTTTTCGATTGTGTGGACCACGTATTCGGCTTCGGCCTTGTCGGTTGCGGCCTCAAAGACCGTTAAATGACCTTGGGTGTAAATCTTTGCGATGGGCTCCGGAACTTGCCGGGAACTCTTTGAAACCATAATCTGGGTCGAGGCCTTAAGAAGATTGGGTGCAGACCGATAGTTCTCCTTAAGGGACCGGATCGCGGCCCCCGGAAAATCCCGAGGGAAACTTTCAAAGAATTTCAAATCCGATCCCCGGAAACTGTAGATGGATTGATGAGGGTCTCCGATGGCAGTTAAAAGAACGCCTCTGCCAACCAAAATTTTTAAAAGGGCCTGTTGGATGCCGTTGATATCCTGATATTCGTCCACAAAGACAAAAGGGTACAGGCTTTGAGTTTGTGCCAAGAGTTGTGGTTGAGCCTTGAGCAGTTTGTAGGTCTCGCACAAAAGATCATCAAAATCCAGAAGACCGCTGGTTCTTAATAAATCGTTATAGTCCGCCACCTCCTTCGGCATATCCGATGGAATTTGGTCTTGATGAGAAGCGGCTTTCCAGTGAGAGACGGCTTCCAGAATTTCTTGACGCTGGGAGGGCCTCTTGGCCGGCCACAACCGCTTGGCGATTCTCTCGATCTCGGGAAGACTCGCGATATGAAATCCTTCTGGAAAATCGGTCCGCCGGAGATGCTCTCGCAGAAACCTTAAACAAAAACTATGGAAGGTCCCAACATCAATCGAATCTCCCTTTTGAGGAGAACGCCCCTTAAGCCGCTCCCGCATTTCCTGGCCGGCTTTATGGGTAAACGTCACAGCGAGAATGCGCTGGGAATCTTTTAGTCGGTCACAGAAATAAGCAATCCGGTGGGTTAACGTGTGGGTCTTTCCCGTTCCCGGGCCGGCCACGATCAGAAGATGACTGCCTTCATGACGGACGACATCCCATTGGGAGGGGTTAAGGTCGGGGGGTCTTTCCTGAAGAGACATGGGATGCTTCCAGATGATTTTAGAAGAGAGTCAACTGCCCGCCGATGGTTTTCCGTTCCTCCGGGGAGAAAAGATGGATTTGGCCGTATTCGCCGTCGTAACCGGCCGCAATCTTCAACTGGCCCGCGCGCATTCGATGGATGCCTTCGGCAACAAGATCGCCGGCCACGGATTGGATCA
>CAZNDW010000066.1:0-7226 GCA_964571895.1 uncultured Planctomycetales bacterium | reverse complement strand
GGGCCGGTGAATGTGGTTTCTCCTGGGAGCGTTTCCAATCGAGCGTTCACCAAGCTGTTGGGACAAACGTTGAAGCGGCCGGCCGTTTTCCCGGTACCCGCATTTGCCGTGAGGCTTATGTTCGGCCAGATGGGAGAGGAGCTCTTGTTAAGCGGCGCTAAAGTACGACCGGGCGTTTTAGAGAGGACCCATTATCGGTTTCTCTATCCCGACTTGAAATCCACGTTAGAGTTTTATTGCCAAAGATCCCCATGATTCGCGAGTGCACGCACCATATCGGCATTCTCTGGGTTTCCCTTTTTTTGCCGTCATCGCAATCTTTAAAGCACAAAAGGATGATTTTGAAAAGTGTCAAGGACCGCGTACGCACCAAATTCAATGTCTCGGTAGCCGAGTTGGATCATCAGGACAAATGGCAGTTAGCCACCCTCGGTGCGGCCATGATCGGTTGTGATCATCGTCATGTGGAAGAAAACCTCCAGAGTATTTTATCTTTTCTCGAAAAGGCCCCGGGGATTGAAATCAGCGATTACCAGATAACCTTCCTTTAAACCGACATGGCGGTTCTAAAATGGTTTTTTCTGTGTTAGAATACAATCAATCTTAAAACAAAATTGAAGGTTCGTTCAGAAATTCATAAAAAGGTTTTTTCATCGTGTCTTATTTAGTCCTTGCTCGAAAATACCGCCCCCAAAAATTCAGTGAATTGACCGGCCAGGAGCATATCACCAGCCTCTTGGAGAGCTCGATTGCCAGTCATCGCGTGGCCCACGCCTTTCTTTTCTGCGGCCCGCGGGGGATTGGCAAAACCTCGTGTGCCAGGATTCTGGCCAAATCGCTCAATTGCCAGCAAGGTCCCACCACCGATCCCTGCGGGGTGTGTGCCTCCTGTCGAGAGATTGCCCAAACAACCAGCTTTGATGTTCTGGAAATTGACGGCGCCTCCAACCGCGGCATTGACGAAATCAGGACTTTAAGAGAGAACATCAAATTCGCCCCCAGCCACGGCCGATACAAAATCTATATCGTCGATGAAGTCCACATGCTGACGATGGAGGCCTTCAATGCCCTCCTCAAAACTCTCGAAGAGCCTCCCGAACACGGGAAGTTTATTTTCGCCACAACCGCCCCCAACAAAGTGCCTGGCACCATCATCTCCCGGTGTCAGAGGTTTGATTTCAAAAGGATTTCGGTCCATGTCATTATGAAGGCCCTGGAAGAAATTTCCCGAAAAGAAAATCTCAAGATTGATGAAGAGGCTTTATTCGCGATTGCCAAAGCCGCCTCGGGCAGCTTGCGGGATGCGTTGAGCATTCTAGATCAGTTGAGTGCCTTAAGCGAGCGCACGATCAAGGCTGCTGATGTCTCATCGATGTTGGGCTTGGTTGAGACCCAGTTTCTTTTTGAGCTGGTGGATTGTCTGAGCCAGAAAGACTGCGCCAAGGCGCTGGATGTCTTTGACAAAATTATTGAGCAGGGAAAAGATATCAAGCAGCTTGAGCGTGATTTGATTGAGCATCTTCGGCACCTCATGATTATGAAGATCGGGGGGAAATCCCTGGGGAGACTCGTGGATTGTCCGGTGGCAGTCAAGGAAATGCTTTTAAAGCAATCGGAGGGATTTTCGTTGACCGAGCTCTTGAGGGCCATTGAGCTCATCATCGAGTCGCAGGAAGTCTCTCGGGTGATGGAGTCATTGCGTTTTCCTCTGGAGATGGCTTTTGCCAAGCTGACGCACCCCCCCGAATCTGAGACGACGACAAGGCCCCCAAAGACCAGTGAAAATCATCCCCGATCCTCAGAACAAAAAAAAGACAACCCTATCAAAAAAGATAATCCTCTCCTATCCTCCTTGCTTGCAGAGGAGCCTCAGGTTCAAAACGGGGAATTGGATTTGGAAAAGCTGAAGCGGGCTTGGAGTGCGCTGACCTATACCATCAGCCGGGAAAAAATGTCGGTTGCTACCTATCTTCAGCAAGGAGCCCCTTTTGCTCTTGAGGGTCGCCGGCTGACCATTGGGTTTCCTAAAGAGGCCAGTTTTCAGAAGGAGGCCCTGGAGCATAAGGAGCATTTGCAGTTGATGGAGAGGATTTTCTCCAGAGAATTAAAGCAGAAGGTCGTCATCACATTGAAGATTATTGAAAATTATAAACCTGAAGATGAAGAACCGATCGTCAAAAGTGCGCTGCAAACCTTTAAGGGCAAAGTGGTCAACAAGTGGCATCAGTAGAAAAAAGGGAAGCAGATTAACATGGCTTATCCCAGGCTGATCGAAGAGTTGATCCCAAAATTGATGAGACTTCCCGGTGTCGGGCGCCGCAGCGCCGAGCGGATGGTCTTTTGGCTTTTGAATCAGCCGACCGAAGAAGTGAGATCCCTTGTGCAAAGCATGATTCAACTCAAAGAAGGCTTAAGGTTTTGCCGATTGTGCAATCATTTGAGTGAGGGGGAGCTCTGCGGAATCTGCCGCGACCCTTCGCGGGATGAAACGACCCTTTGTGTGGTGGAAGAGCCCAAAGATGTCTTGGCCATTGAACGGACCGGCACCTATCGCGGGTGTTATCAGGTTCTTTTGGGGAACATTTCTCCGATGGATGGACGGGGGCCGGAGGATCTTAAGATCCAGCATCTTTTGAAGCGGGTCGGTTCCCAGAATATTAAGGAAGTGGTGATCGCCACAGACCCCGATGCCGAGGGAGAGACAACCGCATTGTATCTGGCGCGGGAGCTGAAAAATACAGGAGTTCGGATCAGCCGGATCGGATTGGGTATTCCGGTGGGGAGCTCTCTGGAGTATGCGGATTGTTCGACATTGGGTGCGTCCATGACCTCCCGAAGGCAGATGGAATAGGGAATCGCTTAATAATGCCTGCGCGCTGCATAAGTAAAACCAGAAAAGTATTTCCTTAACGATGCCTCCGTAGAAAGATATTCGTTTTCCCCCCAAAAATAATCGACCAGCACTTCTCGGAGACGAGCAAGTTCTTTCAATCGAGCAAAACCTTTGCTGTTCCCCAAAGTCAGCTCCATCAGCTCAAGAGAGCGCTCGGCAGCCTGCTGGCAATAGAGAGTGTTACTTTTAGCCCGCCAATTCAAAGCCCGTTCCACCTCGCTTCCAATATTTGCCATCTGCTCCAAAAAAGACAACTGGCTCCAGCGGCCTGCGGCAAGATCTTGATGCTGATAACTCATCTTTGAATCCTCTTTTTGACAATCTCAAGGATTTTTTTCTGTATTTCCTTATTTTCTACGCTGCGGCTTCTATTGCCCTGCGACGGGCGCATATTAATCATGGAGTCAAACTCAACAAATTCATCCCCACGGATTTCTGGATAAAGGTTGATTCCCCAAAGATTCTTCTGCTTTGAACCGCTTTCCAGTAATAAAGCTTCTAAATCAGAATGGAGCTCAGCATCCACTGCCATCATCTCTCGGTCAACGTCCACAACGGCCTTTACAAAGTTCCCAAACGTATTGGTGGCCATTTGCTTGAGTTCAAGGAGAGTTATGGGGTTACTTATTATTTTCATAGAGTAAATTCTATAACTCTAGCTAGTGGACGAGTTTTGTAACTGGCTTTGTTCCGAGGAAGCAGGAATATTCTTTACGTTAAAAGATGCGTTAACTATTTGTTGATTGTAGAGGTTGTCAGATTACCATCATCTGTTTATAGCCCATGCAATATCAAATAACAAGGGCTTTTCAGTGTGTTTTTTTCTAAAAAATCTTTGCCATCGCAAATACTCATCTTTACCGATCTTTGAGAGACTCAGATTCCAATTGTATTCTTTCTGCGGTGGTTTTATATCATTCTCATAGAGTCGGGGATATGCTTCTATGATTGTTTCCATAAGGATGCTATCCAGTGGAACGTGAAGAAAGGGTAATAATTTTTTAGCAGTCTTTGAATCAGGCAAGCTTGCCCAATCAACAAACAACTTTATAAAAACGTTAATGGCTTTCTGAGCCTGCCCATAAGAACATTTGCGATTAGCATTCGTCCTGATTTGATTTATAAATTCGGTCACCCACCCATTATGAAACCGATCAAAACTCTTTCTGTCCTTAATTTGCTTCAACCCCGCTATTTTTCTGACTGCCATTTTTTGAAACTTTTTAACCCCGCCTTTCGCAAGAACCCTCCCAATAGAAGGGTTATAGCTCATAAAAGCCATTACCTCGACTATTGAAATTTTTTCATTACTCTTGAGCTTTCTAATAAAACTATCCAACAATACATTCTCCCATTAACGAGTTTCGCAACTGGCTTTACATGGAACGTCCTTTGATTAAAGATTTAGTCCAAATATAAAACGTATTTTAACATCATCCAGAAATGGCAAAAGCTTCCCGCCCCCACAAAAAGATGCCATATTTCGTGGCCACCAAAATTCGGATTAATTCTTAGGCGTCTCTGATTTAAAAAAATCGTACCCGCTGTATAAAAAATCCCGCCTAACACCAGCCAGAAAATTCCACCCATAGGTAACGCGCGTGTCAGGGGAAACCAAGCAATAACAATGAGCCAGCCCATGATAATGAAGAAAGTAAACATAATAACGATAAAGGTTCTGGGAGGATTGCGAAACACTAATTTTAAAATAATGCCCGTAATGGCCAATCCCCAATTGATGCCCAATAAACTCCATCCCCAAGCCCCGCGCAAAACAATTAAACAAATCGGCGTATAAGTTCCAGCAATCAAAAAATAAATCATCGCATGGTCGAGTTGTTCTAAAGTTCTCTGGGCTCTATCTGAAACATTTAAGGAATGGTAAAGGGTGCTTATCGTCCAAAGAGCAATTAAACTTATGCCATAAATACAAAAAGACACGACATGCCATACGGTTCCTTGTGTTGCTGCACGATAAACTAACAAAACAGAACCAACAATTGATAAAAGAACAGCTAGAATGCCAATTAAACTACGAATGGGATATTTTAAACGCTTAAACATTTTCATTGGATTGTCATTATTGTATCAAAACAAAACCCTCTGCAACATATTTTGTCACAGAGGGTTTAAGAAATTAACTCCCCCGCGAGGGCTTCCTGCTCCGCTCAAATGTTTCCGTTCGCCTTTGGCTCACTTCACGTTTGAGCTTCGCAGGACAGGCGAACCTGTGCTTCGCACAGGTTCTTCGCTTCTTTACAGGAAATCTAAATTTTGCGGAGCGCCCTAACGGGCACCCCGCAAAATTTAACTCCCCCAAGTGGACGAATTTTGCCACTGGCTAATGCTCGAATCGAATCCCTGCCTTATTCTTCAACAGGCGTATCTTTGATTTTTGAAACCAATCGGTCATAGATTTGGAAGACTTGCTCAGGACTTGCCTTTTCACCAAAAATTTGTTGTGCAGACGCCCAGCAAAGCTCAAGAGTATCGTTAAGCCAAGTTGACGAATCCCGGACATTGGACGGAACCCGATTACCCCACAGGTCTAACTTTTTATCAAATGGGCTATCAGTTGTAATCATAATTCACTCCTTTCCTTTTGGTCATCGAACCTCTTTAATTTTGCCCTCAGAAATCCCCTCAACCTTAATTTTTGACAAATTCATATCATGGTAAATTGCGTCAATCGCCTCGTCCTTTAACTTCCTAAGGCGTTCTTCCAAGTTGCTTAGCTTATCGGCGGTTGCAGGCAATTCTCTTTGAAGCCCAATAGCTTTTATGAGATTGCTTTTAATGGATAGCCATTTGTCAGGGAAGTTATCTGGCAGAAAAAGCCTTGTATTAAAGAACCAGTCATCATACTCATAAAACTGCTTCTTCACATCTTCCAATGTCGCTTGGGTCAACATAGCCTCGATAGTTTTGATTCGAGAATACGCCTCTTGATTAGCTTGGACTTTTTTCTCTGCGACTATCTCATCCATTTTTATATCAAGCGCAAACCGTGCTTGAATCCAAACCCCAGCAATTCCGCCTAAAATCGCAAGTATTCCACCGATAACGACCTCTAACATTTCAATTTCTTCCATTTCTTCTTAGGTCAATTTTTTTAATATAAGAATTGATACCTTCCGCTAAAAGCCTTCTTCTTTCAGCTAAAAAATCTTCAAAGCGGTTAATCCGCCAAAGCGAACTGTCCATAGGAACAAATTGCTTTTCCAGCAAAGCCGGATTTCGCTTTTTTATTTCTTCCAAATAGACCACAGGCTCGGTTTTTGAGATTGACCTATTTGCCTTTTGCGATAAAAAAGCAAGATTTGCGATTTCGTTAATATCCCGCTTACGATAGTCCTTTTTTAACAGAGTCTTTGGAAAAATATGATGATATTCCAAAGCATGGGAAGACCCTACCCCTGTCGAAGTTAATCTTACCCCGGTAAACCAGTCCTCGGCATTTTGGTTTCGACAGGTCAAGTATGAAGCGAAGAAAAAGGGGCTGTTGATATTTGCGTCATCAAGGTCATCGGGCGAAACCTCAACTCGACCGACTGCCTTTTTAATGTTCGCCAAAAGATTTTCAAATGGATTAGGCTCTGAAATCGTTCGCAGGTCTTGGTCTAAGCTACTCTCGACACTTCCGCTATATCTTCCCCAAATTGAAGCCAATAGGAACCATTGCAGAAGTTTATTTTTCTCAACTTTTTTTATCGGTGTTTTGGCTAAATAAACAGTCGGGATTATCAATGCACTTTGGGTAGGAAGCCAATCAGATGATTCAACCCCCAAGTTTTCACGAATTAAGTTTATTAGATATTCAAGGCTCTGCTTCGTTTTCTCCCATGATTTTTTAACATCGTTTTCGTTCACTTCCCGTAATTTAGGGAATTGGCTTTGTTGAGTAGCAACTGCGGTGATACAGCGGACTAAAAAGGGCAACCCGAGGTCGAAACCCTCATCAACCAAACCATCTTCAAATTCTTCAAATTCCTCACTCACAACCCCCGGCAAACGAAAAGCAAGACGAGCAATAGCCAACTCTGCTTGTCTAAGCCGTGTGCCCTTTGAATTAACACGGACAAATATTTCAGTAACTTGCTCGTAAGAATACCCTCGGAGAGGATAAACAGGAAACAAATATTCCCTAATGCGTTCTACTCGATTTAAGCGGTCAAGTATCTTTCCGGCTTCCGGCAGTTGAAGCAACTCCATATTCTGACAGACCTTTATAGCTCCCATGTTTAGGACTTCGGTTACAGAAACCCATTTTTTGTCACTCCGTATAGCCCTGTTTGTAAGCTGAAATTCTTCTGTTTCGTAGTTAAATCGAATA
>CAZNDW010000065.1:3904-7353 GCA_964571895.1 uncultured Planctomycetales bacterium | reverse complement strand
GCCTTCTCTCAGGAAGGGCCGTCGGAAACCGCAACAGTTTCGCAAGAGAGCCCCGCAACCGCAGGGGATCCTCTGCAGGAAAAAATCTTTTTGGACTATAAAGACGCGGACATCGCCAATGTGCTGAGGTCCTTGAGTTATACGTATGGGTTAAATCTTGTCACCTCATCCGAGGTGAAGGGGAAAATCACGGTTTCCTTAAAAGACGTCACGCTGGCGGAGGCGTTGGATGCCATTTTGTCGACCAATGGCTATAACTATTCCCGGAAAGGGAATATCATTTACATCACCCCCGGCGGCGTCGAGGGCGCACAGCTGGTGAGTGAACCGCTCACTTTAAAATACCTCAAGGCCGCCGATGCCCAGAATCTTCTGCGCAAGATTCTTTCTGCCAAAGGAGACATCAAGGTCGATGAGATCGCCAATATGCTGATTGTCACGGATTTTCAAGCCAACATTGATAAGCTAAGAGGGCTTCTCTCAACCGTTGATATAGCGCCTCAGCAGGTCTTGATTGAAGCAAAGATCGTCGACATCACCTCCAAAGATTTAAAAAATTTAGGGGTCACCTGGCAGCTGGATTATAGTCCCGGCAAAGGCATTTTTAACCGCGACAGCGTGGGGGCGGAAAGAATGAAAACAACCGGCACCTTCGCCGGCCCCTCCTCGAGCCTCTCCGGCGGCCAGTTGAAATTGGATACCCTGTCCTTAAAGGGATTCACCGCAACCGCCACCCTCGATGCCCTTATTCAGGACCAAAAGGCCCACCTTCTGGCCTCCCCATCGATTGCGGTCCTCAATAACCGGGAGGCGCGGATCATCATCGGCGAGAAGGTCCCCTATAAGGAACGCACCCAGACCACGACCGGAACAACCGAGACCACCAAATTTATCGATGTGGGAACGACCCTGCGGGTGACCCCCTCGATCAACGCCGATGGGTATATCACGTTGAACATCCATCCCGAGGTCTCCTCGGTGAGCGCCCTCTTGGATGCGGGCCCGCGCATCACCACCCGCGAGGCCGATACCACCGTCCGTATTAAAGAGGGCGAGACCATTGTGATCGGCGGGTTGATCAAGCAAGAGGACAACCGCACCCGCTCGGGCGTTCCGCTTTTGGGCTCGATCCCCATCGTGGGCGCTCTCTTCAGCAACAAAAGCAAGGATCAGTCCCAGGTTGAATTGGTTGTTTTTATCACCCCTAAAATTTTGCGTTCGCGGGAAGAGGCCATTGCCTCAGGCAAGAGCGCCTACGACGAAGAGGCGGTGGTGAATATCCTCTCCACCGGCTCCCTCAACACCCAGATGAAATTATTTGAAAAGGCGCAGAATCTCCAATCGGGCCTGGGCTTGGAGGGAAGGCACAAAGAAGAATGGCAGCGCAAACACCAGGCCTTAAGCCTCTATGAGAATATCTTCATGGAGTTTCCGGACGGGGCCAAGGCCCCCGAGGCCGGCTATCAAGCCGCCTGGCTCTACTACGGTCTGGGAGAGCTCTACCGGGCCAGGGATTTGTGCTTGAAGATCGTTTCTGATTATCCGAATTCGCCTTATGCGTACAAGGCCCAGAGATTGTATGCCGTCATTGACCACCAGCTCGAAGAGAAAGCCCGTCAGAGATCTCGAAAAAATACCTCCAAGGGACGCGATCAAGAATCATCGATTGAGTCTTCCAGCCAGCGTCCGACAGAAGCCGGAAGAAATTTCGCACACTAATGCCAACGTTTGTGTACAAAGCCCGTGATCCCGTCGGTCGGTTAACACGCGGCGTGATTGATGCCAAGGATGAAATCCAGGCGGCCTCGGGCGTTGAACAATTGGGCCTCAGCCCGGTTTCGATTTCTTCGATGAGCCTTCCTCCCTGGCTCAGCGGGATAGGACGGCCCTTTAAAAAAATTTCCCGCCAAGAGATCCTCGTCTTCACCCGTCAACTGGCCACACTCGTCGGCACCGGCCTGCCCTTGATCGAGAGCCTGCAGAACGTTCACGACCAAACCACCAATATCCGGTTTAAAGAGATCATCACCCGCATCATGGAGTCTTTGAAAAGGGGGTTAAGCTTTTCGGATTCCCTTGCGAGCTATCAAGAGATCTTCGGAAATTTGTATGTGAGCTTGGTGAGGGTGGGGGAATCCGGCGGGATGCTGGATAAGGTTTTAATCCGTCTGGCGGATTTGGCCACCGGCGAAATGGATCTGCGAAGCCGCATCCGTTCGGCCTTGGTTTATCCGGTGGTTCTGGCGCTGGTCGCCTTTTTGATGGTCAATTTTGTTTTGGTGGCGGTTTTGCCGAAATTTGTGGCCATTTTTGAGGCCTCCTCGGCCGGCCTTCCGTGGCCGACGAGAATGCTTCTGGGGTTAAGCGATCTGGTGAGAAATTTCTGGTGGCTTCTGGGGCTGGGCGCTCTCTTGGCGCTGGGCTGGTTCCAGCAATACACCCATTCCCCGGCCGGGCGTTTGCGGGTGGATGGATTTGTGCTCCGTTTGCCCCTGGTGGGGACGCTGATCTTAAAGGTGATGGTGGCCCGTTTGTGCCGGTCGGTGGCAGCCCTGACTAAATCCGGCATTCCGGTTTTGGAGGCGCTCTCGGTTGTGGAGCCGACTTTATCGAATGCCCTTTTGCAAAAGATCATCCAAAATGTCCGGGGGGCCATCTCGCAAGGGCAGAGCTTGACCGAGCCCTTTAAGGCCTCCGGGCTTTTTCCTCCCATGGTGATTCAATTGATCAATACCGGCGAAAGGAGCGGCCGCCTGGATGAGATGTTCGACCAGATCGCCACCTTTTACGAACCGGAAGTGGAAACCTCGGTCCGCAATCTGACGAGCCTTTTGGAGCCGGCCATGCTTTTGGGTATGGGGCTGGTCGTCGCGTTCATTGCGCTCTCGGTCTTGCTGCCGATATTTAATTTGATAAGCATTATTAGGAGATAAAATAATGAGAAAATACTGTGATCTAGGGATACGGGGTACGGGATACGGGATTCGGTGTGCGGTGTGCGGTGTGCGGTGTGCGGTGTGCGGTGTGCCACGGAAACCGCGAACCGCAAACCGCGAACCGCGAACCGCGAACCGAGGATTCACCCTGTTGGAAATCCTCATCGTCATCACGATCATCGCGATCCTGGCGGTGACGATCATCCCGAACTTCATCGGATTCGACGCCGAGGCCAGGATCTCCGCCACCAAGACCAACCTCAATACCTTAAGGACCCGCATTGCCTTGTATCGCGCCAAAGAGGGAGAATATCCGGAATCCCTCAATGACCTTTTGATCAAGACGTATAACGATATGGGCATCGAGCAGCCCTATTTAGAAAAGATGCCGCCGGAGATGGTCTCCTCCAAATCCGGAAATAATTCTTTCGATGATCTCGCGGTTACGGATGAGCTGCCCGGAGAGGGCGGCTGGGTCTATTATAAGGAAAAGGCCAAGGTGGTGGTGGATGT
>CAZNDW010000065.1:0-3804 GCA_964571895.1 uncultured Planctomycetales bacterium | reverse complement strand
ACCGTCCTCATCGTCATCTTGACGATTGCCCTGGTGGGCGCCACTATGATGGCGCTTTTTTTTACGGTCTTAAGCCTCGGCCAGACGGAATTGGACCGGGCCCGGGCCCTGTACTTAGCCGAGGCCGGAGTGGCCCAGGCGTTTCATCTGCTGAAGAGTCAAGCCGGGCTGGTCGTCTCCACGGAGTCGCAGCAGATCATTCCTCCGACATCCCTTGGGGAGGGATTTTTTGAAGTGTACAACGATTTTTCCCAGTCCACCATCACCTCCATCGGCGTCAGCCACAGCGTCAAGCGCGCCATTCAGGTGAAGTATAATGCGTTTTAAATGAAGTTACACATAGGTTATCACTTAAGGCGGATTCCCCTCCCCTTGTGGGAGGGGAAAAGGGAGGGGTGGGTTGAGAGATTAAATCCCCCACCCTAACCCTCCCCACAAGGGGGAGGGAACCTTAAGTGATAACGTATAAACGGTTACCAATGGTAACCGATAGTAACATGAAGCAGAAAGCTGCCTTCACTTACATCGAAGTCCTCATTACGCTGGCCATGCTGGGGGTGCTTTTCGTGCCCATGATGCAGCTTTTCTCGCACGGGCTCTCTTCGCCGGCGGTCTCCAGCGATGCCATCACCGCCTGTCATCTGGCCCGCTGGGAGATGGAGCGGGTCAAGAACCTCAATCTCACGACCAGCCAGATGAAAAAGCAGGGCGATCTTTGGATTCCGGTATTGGAAGAGCTTCCCCTCCCAATGAATAACACGAAGTGGCGCATTCGCCGGCACATTAATCTCGAATCGGATCCTCTGGAGGTGTCTGTGGAAGTCTTTAGGGCCGACAATCTGCAGAAACCTCTGGCGTCGCTTGTGACTTTGATCGGGGACAGTATTTGGACGGAGACGAAGGGGGAATGAGAATGGGATATGGGTCTTGCGTCGTGGGTTATGGGTCGTGGGTCGTGCGTTCTGCGTTTGGTTTATTGCTGTCCCCATTCGTGTCATTGCGAGCGCAACGAAGTGAAGCGAAGCAATCTGACTCCGAAGGAGTCATGACGCTTCGCGTCAGATTGCTTCGTCAGTCGCTACGCTCCTTCCTCGCAATGACAGTCCTCGATCGGCCTGCCGTACCTCGAAACCCGAAACCCGTTACCCGAGGCTTCACCCTCCTCGAGCTCTTGATTGCCATCACGATATCGATCATGATCTCGGCCGCTTTATATCTGAGTCTGAGGACCGCCCTCGAGAGCTGGCAGACGACCCAGGACCAGTTGGTGGTTCAGCAGGTTTTATCGCAGGTCATGGCGGAGCTGACCGAGGGGCTTCCTGAAACGTACGGCCTGCGGGATGCCATGGAGATTGTTGATGGGTCCGCTCAGCATATCTCGATCGTGATGCCCTGGACCGACGACACCCACGACGTCACGACCGGCATCTTCACCTACACCTTAAATAAGCACATAAAGCCCGGCACGAGCCTCCCTATCGCCGATGTCCTTCTTCCGGAATCCAAACGATCCCAAGTGGTGCCCATCAGCCTCATGGATCAAGGCCATTCGGAGGATTATCCCCGGTTGCAGCTAAGGACCTCGGTCCCGGCCGGAAGCCGCCTGCGGTTCACCTTTCATCCGGACTCCCGCAAAGATGCGGATGTCCTGACGGCGTTTCGCCATGACCCCTCTCAACAAGCGATTTTTGTTGAGGATAAAGAAGGAACCCGCTCCATCTCCCAAAATCTCTTTGGAGTCAAGATCACGGATTTTGTGCTCCGGTATTTTGATAACACCAATACCGAAGTGGGTTTCGAGGGCGCAATCGACAGCGCGGACATTCTTTCGATCACCGGTTTGGAAGTCCGTCTGAAGGCCGTGAGCCGCGGCGGCCATGCCGCCGAGGCCTTGAGCTTCGTCTCGCTTCGCAATGCTCCGCTGCACTCCGGCAATTTGACTTTGAAAGAAGGCGCCCGCATTCCGATCCCCAATTCCAAAGAAGTCAAGGCCTTGTTTCTCACCAACTTGACCGGAATCGAAAATCAGGACGCCTTGGTTCTCAAGGCCAGGCCGGAATCGGGAAAAGAGTGGGTTCTGAAAGTGGAGTTTGCCAAGCCCGTTGGCACAACCACACCCACCATCGGGCTTTATTCGATTGAATATCCTCCGGGAAACAAAATTTATTCCGAGCGTCTCAACACCCCGGCGGAGCTGGGCTTGAGTCTCACGACGCTGGGGCCCAACGGCCTTTATGACTACGACGACGATGATATGGAAGACAGCGTGATCCTGGACGGCAAGGTGACCCTGGAGGTCGCGAAGATGGATATCGGCGGGGCGGCAATCTTCGTAAGGCCGTAATTAGTCCACCCTGGCCCGCCAATTTTCCCAAAAGCCAGGGCGGGCAGTCCACGGTCGATAGTCCACAGTTCTCAAGTTGCAAAGGAAAAGAGAAATGGGATTCAAATTTGAAAAATTAAACGTTTGGCAGAAGGCAATCGATTTTACTACGAAAACTCATAACTTAACTCGGACATTTCCTAGGGAAGAATTATACATTTTGACTAGCCAAATAAAAAGGGCAGCAGATTCGATTGCTTTAAATGTCGCCGAAGGTTCTACGGGTCAGAGTAATGCTGAGTTTAAGCAATTTATTGGGTATTCTATTCGCTCAGCCATCGAAGTGGTCACTTGTCTTTATATTGGTAGAAGTCGAGATATCATTAATGAGGAGAAGTTCAAAGAATTATACGCTGAAGCTGAAGAAATTATTAAAATGCTTCAAGGGTTAAGGAATTCTCTTAAGTAAATTTTGATCTGTGGACTGTTGACTATGGACTATGGACTGTTTTTTAGATTACTTCTCATATTTTTTCTACTGAACTGTGGACTGTGGACTGTCGACTGTCGACTATCACACGCCGACACCAAGCAATGGTCCGGCGCCGGCGACGCCGCAACCTGGGAGGACGACTCCAACTGGTCTCCCGCAGCCGTCCCCACCACGACCGACGATGTCATAATCGACACCGACGCAGCGAAGCCCTCCATCTCCAAGACCTTTAATGCCCAGTCGGTTGTGGTGGGGGGAAGAAAAGATTCTTCTCTGACCAAAGTGAATTTTGTCTACGGCACCGTCAAGCCCGCAAAGACGACCGACAATGCGCTCCATATCCGCAAAAAGGGCTCGGTGACCATGCAGGGCGCGGGGGCCGTGACCTTGAAAGGGACTTTTAAGAATTCGGAAGAATCCCCGCCCGATGAGCCGGCGTTTATGTTCGGGGCGGAGTGAGAGGGGAACGGGCGGCTTCAGATTTCTCTTAATTTTTGGATGAGCTGTTCTTTGGAGAGGGAAGTGTAGGGACTAACTTTTTCAAGAATGTCGTTCAATGTGCCTTTGGCGATCTCTTTATGGGCTGGTACGGTTATAGAATGATGCCCGGGAGGGAAGGATTTCTTCAATCGAATATGGCTCCCCCGTTGATGATCAATTTCATATCCGTATGTTTTAAGAAGCTTAAGGAGCTCTTTGAAGGATACAACGGGGAGCTTAGGCATAAGAGTAAGAAAGATCGGATTCCATCATGATCAAGAGGCCGGGCTTTTTAATAAGTCCATATTGCGTGGGGTCAACGCCATCGAGATGAACAGAAATGGCTTCCTTCAAGTTCTTTATAGTCTCGTCGATGGTTTTTCCTTGAGTGAAGACGTCGATTTCAAAACATTTGGCACAGTGATGTTCGCCGTCAAAATAGATTAAAGCTTTGATTGTTTTTTCCATATTTTTCACCTGCCCGCCAGCAGTCGACAGAATCGGCAGG
>CAZNDW010000064.1:0-7376 GCA_964571895.1 uncultured Planctomycetales bacterium | reverse complement strand
TCACGGCCATCGTTACCGAGAAAGGCATCGTCACGGCGCCTTTTGCGAAGAATATTAGAAAAATATTTAAATAAGAAATGTGGGGAAGGCGACGGGGACACGTGTCCCCGGAATTCCGGAATTCTTTCGTCCGAGATTTAAAGTGATTGACAGACACCAAATAAAATTGTATATTCTAGTACAATAATGTGTATATTTTAATGCAAATATTTGTATATTTTTATACAATCTATGGAATATAGACTCTCTCTAGACCCATTGATGGAGATCATGGCCATTTGGAATAGGTTTCTTAAAAGAAAGGTCCATTTGATAGCTTGTGGAGGCACGGCCTTAACGCTTCAAGGAATTAAAAATACAACGAAGGATGTGGATTTCATGGTTCCGATCGAAGCGGAATATGAGTACTTAATTAAGGCTCTTAAACAGCTTGGTTACCAATCGCGTACAGGGGCGGGCTGGAAAACTCCTAACGATCCGTACATTTTTGATCTTTATCGGGGCAAAAGAATTCATACAACAGAGTTGCTAGAATCACCTTTAAAAGAAGGTCGGCATAAGCTCATCAAAGAGTGGGAGCATTTGTATATCGGCGTGCTGAATCATTGTGATCTTATCATCTCGAAAATATTCCGGGCTTCATCGGCAGATATGGAAGACTGCTTCATGCTTTATCAGGTAAAAAAAGAAGAAATTGACTTTAATGAACTCGAGCGCAGGTATAAAGAAACAACCCAATACCATGAGCCGGAAAAACGAATGCTTGATCATTGGGAGCATTTTAAACGGCTGTTGAGGAAGGGAAATCTTATATGACAGCTAACGAATTAGAAAAAAATTTAGGCCAATTAGGTTTTCCTTTGCTAGAGACTGACGCGGGCCATGGGAATGTCAATAAAACCTTGGGCGAAGTTGTTAAAAGTGACAATGCCCGCTATTGGGAGGGATTTCCTGTGCTTTTGGTTAACGCGTATAAGACGGGAGATTTTAATTCTAAAGAGTTAGAAGCGTATCTGACTAACGAAGCCGATCGAAGGAAGTGGCGAAAGCTTTTGGTGATGTCCCTGGTTCTTTATAGAGTAACGAAAAAAAGATTTAACTTTGCCGATCAACTGAAAAAAGACCTTTCATCCGAAGAATCCAAATTGTTTTGGGAACTCAGAGATCGTATGGGCCATTTTGAAAGTTTTAAATTGGGAAATAAAGAGTTCAATGTTTCGCGGTTGAAGACTCTCTTTGATAATTATATGCAGGAAGAGGCATTAAAGGCGCAGAAAACTCAAGCAAAGTATGACGAGTTTTCCTTAGAATACGCCCTTTCACAATTTTTTTCGCCCAAACAGAAAGAGCTGTTTGAGAAGAAACTCAATGGCGAGCCTTTCAATAAGACCGAACGGGAATACTTTTCCAGGGCCGTGAAAAAAAAGGTCCTTGCGCTGGCGAATCCAGAGCTGAACCGTTTGGCTCGAAAACTTTTGGATTAATGCCCAAACACAGTTTTACCGTGCTTACCTAATTGGCGCCAGCTGGCGCCAATTGTCCTGGGAGTACTACAAGAGTCTCATTACCAGACGAGAAGATATGAATTTTGAAGAGTAATCCCTCGCATAAACGCTGGAAAATTTCGTTGAAATTTTATGAACACCCAACTCTCCCAAATCGGAGAATTCGCTCTGATCCGGCTCATTCAAAAGAAGGCCCCGCGCACGCGGGGCGTGGTTCAAGGGATCGGCGACGACGCCGCCGTTGTGTCTTTCAGAGAAGGCCGGGGCGCTTCCTCGCTGGTTTTATTGACCACCGACATGATGGCGGAGGGCGTGCATTTTACCCGACGGATGCCGGCCCGCTCAATCGGCCACAAGGCCTTGGCCTGTAACTTGAGCGACATCGCGGCCATGGGCGGAGTTCCCCGGTTTGCGGTGGTCTCTCTGGGCGTTCCTGCGGATCTCAGAATCCGTTTTGTTGAGGAGATGTACGACGGGATCAACCGCTTGGCCAAAAGATTTTCTGTGGCGATCGTCGGCGGAGACACGATCCGCTGCCCCAAGATCACAATCAACGTCGCTTTATTGGGAGAAGTGAAAAGAAAAGAGCTCGTGACTCGAGCGGGCGCCCGAAAGAAAGACAGGATTTTTGTCACCGGGGCCTTAGGCCGGTCTTTCAAGACGGGCAAGCACCTCTCCTTTATCCCGAGGATTGCGGAGTCTCGGTTTTTGGTTGGGTCTTTCCAGCCGACCGCCATGATCGATATCTCCGACGGTCTCATTGCGGATTTGGCCCATATTTTAGAAGCCAGCCGTGCGGGGGCCTGTCTTTATGAAGAGAAAATCCCCCGAACCCCCCAGGCCAGCCTTGCCGAGGCCCTCGGGGACGGTGAGGATTTTGAGCTGCTTTTTACGCTTCCCTATCCTCAGGGAGAGCGCCTCCGGAAGATAAGAAACAAGAGATTCACCTTCTATCCGATCGGCGAGATCGTCGATCAAAAAGAAGGGATCACGTTGGTCGACCGCAGAGGTCACAGAAGAACTCTAGCGATCAGAGGCTTTGAGCATTTTTAATGTCCGTCGTCACCGTCTTATCTCACCATCCCGATGAAACCATGAAGCTGGGGGCCTCCTTCGCCCAGCATCTCAAGGGGGGTGAGATTCTGTGTCTGTGGGGCGATTTGGGAACGGGCAAGACAACCTTCATCAAAGGCATCGCCTGCGGGTTAAAGATCGATCCCGCCAAGGTCCAAAGCCCCACCTTTGTTCTGATGGATGCTTATGAAGGAAGGCTCCCGCTTTTTCATTTCGATCTTTACCGCATTGAGCATGAAAAAGAGATCTTGGCGCTGGGCTACGAGGAATATTTCTACGGTCAAGGCGTGACGGTTGTGGAGTGGGCCCAAAAGCTCGGGAGCTTATTGCCGAGGGAATATCTCCGTCTGGAACTTTCGCACAAGACAGAGAATGAGCGATTGATTCAAATTTCGGCTTTAGGAAAACACTATGCGGATCTTATCCATCGAAACTTCCAGTCAGAATTTTAGCCTGGCGGTGAGCGAAGACACCCGCATTCTTACGGAATATAACACCAGGCGAGAAAAGTTTCTTTCTTCTTCGATTATCTCGGCCATTCAAGGCCTCTTGAGGAAGAGCCAGCTCAGCTTACAGGAGTTCGATGGTTTCGCCGTTGGGCTGGGTCCGGGATCTTTTACGAGCTTGAGGGTGAGTTTGGCCACCCTTAAGGGGCTGGCCTTTGTCACCCCAAAGCCGGTCGTGGGGATTCCGAGCCTGGACGTTCTGGCCAGGAACGCACCGGAAGGCCTGCGCGGTCAGGTTTGCACTCTCAGCGATGCCAAGCGAGGTCTGGTTTACGCCTGTTTGTATCGAAGAGAGGGCGATCAGTGGAAGCGGGAAAGCGATTATCTTCTCATCGGAATAGAGGAGCTGTTGAGGAAGACCACCCCGCAGAGTTTTTTCATCGGTGATGGGATAGGGGTATTCCAAAAGCAACTGAGCGGGTTATTCGCTACTGAGGATTTGGCCCGTCCGCATCTGGCGAACGAAAAAGATTGGTATCCCCGGGCCCGGAATCTCGCCTTGTTAGCCTATGCGAGATTTATTAAGAAGGAATTCGATTCGGTGGATCGTCTAACGCCGTTATATTTGTATCCCGAAGATTGTCAGGCCCGCCTGCCAGGTTCCGATTCAATCGGCGGGCAGGTGCCCAGATGACCCTGCACCCTTTTTTAGACCTTCATCCCTGGGAGATGCCCAGTTGGGCCGAGGTGGATTTAAAGGCCATCCGGCATAACTTTCAAGAGATTAAACGTCTCGCCGGCAAAACCACGAGAATCCTTTGTGTCGTCAAAGGCGATGCCTATGGCCACGGCCTCGTAAGGGTGGCCAGCTTCCTGGATCAACTGGGATTGGAATTTTTTGGTGTGTCGGATATCGAAGAGGGGATGATCCTAAGAAAGAACGGGATCCGCAAACCGATTCTCATCTTCGAAAGCACCCTGCCCTCTCAGGCTCAAAGAATCGTCGAATATCATCTAACCCCGACGATTTGCACAATGGGCATGGCCAAGGCCTTAAACCGCTACGCAAAATCTCTCCCCCAGCGACTGGGCATCCATGTGGAAGTCGATACCGGCATGGGGCGCTTCGGCATTGGACATGAGGAGGCCTTTGATTTTATCAAAAATTTAAGTCTTTTATCCCACCTGTCCATCCAAGGGATCTACACGCATTTTCCTTTAGCGGAGACCGATAGAGAATTTACCCGACGACAAATCCGTCATCTCTATGATCTGGTTAAGCGTTTGGATCAATCGGGGGTGGTCGTGCCCACGATTCATGCGGCCAACAGCATGGGACTGGTGGGTTACAAAACGCGGATCCTGAATCTGGCGAGACCCGGCCTCATGCTTTATGGCTTATCTCCCAGCGTAGGGGCAGGTTTAAAACCTGTCCCTACGCTAAAAAGGAAAATCGCCTTAAGGCCGGCCCTGAGCGTGAAATCAAGGATTGTCTTTTTAAAAAAGGTCAAGAAAGGGCAGGGCATCAGCTACGGCCACACCTTTGTGGCCCCTAAAAACATGGAGATCGCCACCTTGGCCATCGGTTACAAAGATGGATACCTTCGGTGCCTTTCCAACAAATCCTGTGTTTTGATTCGGGGCTGGCGCTGCCCGGTCGTGGGACGGGTAACCATGGACCAGATTATGGTGGATGTCTCCGGCATCAAACCGGTCCGCGTGGGGATGGAGGCGGTCATTTTAGGAAAGCAGAAAGACGCCTCGATCGACGCCGATGAGCTTGCCGAATACGCCCATACGATCAGCTATGAGATCGTTTGTCATCTGGGAAACCACCTGCCGCGGGTGTATAAGACGTAGGGACAGGTTTAAAACCTGTCCCTACGCAAAATTTCGTTAATCGTAATGTATCAAAATCTTGTCTTAATCAAATACATCCCCGCTCCCCCGAAAATCAGGGGAGCCAGCCAGGCGGAAAGCACCGGGGCAACCAATCCGCCTTTGCCCAGGGCCAGACACACCGCATTCACCACATAAAATAAGAATCCGATCATGATGGCAACCCCCAAAGAGGTGAAGCTGAAGGCCTTTCGCCGGGAAGTCGTCATGGCCAGCGGGATCCCCACCAAAATCAGGACCAGATTCCCCCAGGGTAGAGCGATCTTCTGATGCAGATCGATCTTCAGGCTGTTGAGGGCCTTCGTGGCCCCGCTATGCGAGAACCTTTGGATGTATTCGTAGAGCTGCCGGCTGTTCATGGCCCGGACATTGAGCCTTTGTTTGATAAAATCCTGCGGGGTCTCTTTGATATCCATCAATTTCTCCGGGAAGTATTTAATCTGGGACGGTGTGGCCAACTGGGAGGGATTGAAGAGGGTGATGTGACAGTTATAGAATTTCCAGGCAATTCCGGTCCATGCGCCTTTTAAGGCTACGATCTTTTCTTGAACATTTTGGTTGTTATCCTGTCCGATAATCGTGATGCCTTGCAGCTCATAGTTATTGGGATTAAAGGAGTCCGCGAAATAGAGACGATTTTTAAGGCCATAGAACGTGAGATTTCTGATCTCCGGGAGCCTCTTTTTTTTAGGGGCATCCGCAGCGTCCGTCTGGACGCTGATATTTTCTTCACGGATGATTTGAGAAGAGACGCTCGCCTGGGGAACAAATTGCTCGTTAAGCCAGAAGATAAAAATCGAAACCAAGATCCCGAAACAGAGTGTCGACTTGGTGATATTTAAGAAGCCCAGGCCGCAGGTCCTTAAGACAATAATCTCATTGTTGTGATTCAGGCGGCTGAAGGTAAAAATCGTTGCTAGAAGGCAGGCCACGGTGGATGTCTCAACGAGGATGATCGGCAGAAAAGAGGAATAATACTCCCAAAGTGTGGCGAGGGGAACCTGCCGCTCAATGATTTCGGCGAGGTTGGAGGCCAAGTCAATTAGGACGTAGAGAAAGCAGAAAACGAAAAGACAGGTCACAAAGATGACTATGATCGATTTTAAGATATAGCTGTCTAAGAGGCGCATAGCTTGTAGTTCAAGACGAGGGCCACCACGGCCATGAGGATATTGGGGACCCACATCGTGAGCGCTGGGGGGGTGATATTTTGAATGCTCAAGGCCTCGCAGCCCAGAGACAAGAGGTAATAGAGGGCGGCACAGATCATGGCGAGGAGGATATTGGCGGTCTTTTCCCGGCGGCGGGTGATCACCGCGATGGGAAACCCCAGGAGAATAAAAACAAAGGCCGAGAAAGACCAGGTGATCTTGCGATGGTATTCGGTCCGCAGGGGCGCCGCATCCACAAAAATCCTTTCTAGCTCTTGAATCTTTTGGGTGATTTCTTTTAAGGTCATGCTCTTGGGTTTTTTGTCGACTTTGCCTTCGCCTTTGGAAAGGTCCAGGGTCATGAAATAATTTTTAAAATTCAGCTTATAAAAATTGCTGGGATGCTTGAGATCGGGCTCATCGGAGGTGCCGTTGGTGAGTTTGAGCTTGATCTGATCTTCTCCTGGAACTGGTGTGAATTCCCCTTCTTGGGCGATGATGGTACGGGTGGGTTTCCCCTCGCTTTGCGGCTGGTAGATACGGACGTTGTACAATTTGTTTCCTTCAATCCGGTAGATAAAGAGGATTTGATTTTTGAAGGCATTGATGAAGGATCCGGCCTCGAGAGCAGCCGTCGGATTTTTCACCCCGATGTCTTTTAGAATTTTTCTCTGTTCATGATGGGCGTAGGGGATAATCTGTTGGTTTAAAAGGACGCAGAAAAGGCTTATGATGAGCCCCACAACAACAAGAGGAAACAAGATCTTTTGAAGATGGACGCCGCTGGCGCGCATGGCCAGGATTTCGTTATCCGCCGAAAGCCGGCTGAAGGTCAAAATCATGGTCATCAAGCAGGAGATGGGGACTGTATAACCCAGAAGGACCGGCATATAAAGGAGGAAGGCCTTGCCGACGTGCCCAAGGCTGACCCCTTTGTTGACCACCATGTGCGCCAAATGGACCAAATTGCCTAAAAGGAAAACACACGTCAAGACTCCTAAGGAAAGAAAAAATGGGAAGATGCATTCCTGCAGGATGTATCGGCGTAAGATTTTCATGATTAAAGAAACTTCACCCCCACCGTTTTGATTCGTTTTGAGAAGCAAAACGAATCAAAACGGTGGGGGTTCACAGGGTAATGGCCAGGGTCAATACCCCCACGTGGGCTGCGCCGGCCTCTTTGAGAACACCGGCCGCCTCCGAGGCTGTTATCCCGGTTGTGAGCAAATCATCCACAAGCAGAATGGATTTTTTAGAAAACGATTCAACATTTTTTATTTTAAAAGCACCCTGAATGTTTG
>CAZNDW010000063.1:0-7522 GCA_964571895.1 uncultured Planctomycetales bacterium | reverse complement strand
TTGGGAGGTAAGTTGATAGGGCTATGATTTTGCCAATAATTCCCTTATTTTTTCCCGTTTTTTTGTAATAGAATCCAGCTTTATGATTTCCAGTAATTTTTCCCGGCCAAGGGTGCGCAGGATCCTTTTATCTTCGCAGTCTTTGAAAGTCTGTATAAATTCCGGGGGAAGGTTCCGGATCAGGGTTTTTAGCACATAGACCTTTGACGATTTGTGAAGGCGAAGTTCGACGCGAATTTTAGAAAACGAAGCCTGTTGTCCGGCGAAGCCGCCGGCTCAATTAAAAAATCCTTTGACATCCTTTACAGAAATGTTACACTTGTAACAAAACTGTTACATAAAAAGGAAGGTGCTATGCAATTTCGCGGACTGCCGTTAAGGCTGCTGAAGTCCCCCCATAAGTTAAAAATCGTCAAATTTCTGCTCAACCATGAGGCGGCTATGAGCGAGAGGGAGATGGCCTCTGTGGTGGGGGTCTCCCACATGAGTGTTAACCGGACCCTCCAGGAATTGGCGGAAATGAACCTTGTTTATTCCGTGAATGTGGGCAAGGCGCATGTGTGGAAGGTCAACTCCAAGAGTTATCTCTTCGGCGTCCTGCGCCGGTTGATCAGGGCACTCGAGGTTATTCCGGACCCCTTGGAGGAGCTGAAGCAAACGATTTTAAAGAATCTTCCTCTGGAACGGATTGAAAAGGTTGTTCTTTTCGGCTCGGTAGCCCAAAAAAAGGAAAGGGTGCACAGCGACATCGATTTATTTATTCTGGTCAAGAATCCCCGGGATCGACAAAAGATCGAGCAATCTGTCGAGAATCTTTCCAGCCGGTGTTTGGAGCTCTTTGGCAACAGGCTGTCTCCCTACATCCTGACCAGACAGCAATACCAAAAGAAAAAGACCCTTGATGTCATTGTTGAGATCGACAAGGGGATTTCCATCTACCCCAATGGAAAAAACGGAGTATAATGCCGAAATTCAAGACCCGTGACGTCAGTAAGTCTCATTATGCCAACTTTCTCAAGAAAGCCAGGGAATGTTTTCATGCCGCCCAAACTTCGTTAGATAACGGAGAGTGGAATGCAGCGGCCATCAATGCGATCCATTGCTGTATTTCGGCGTGCGATGCCATGTGTGTTTATTTTTTAGGCCAGCGGCACAGCGGGGAAGACCACAACGATGCGGCGGCTCTCTTCAAAACAATCAAGGATACGGAAGCAATCGATCTCAACGCCAACCGCATTTTGAGAGTCTTGCGTATGAAAAATATGGCTGAATACGAGGAGCGTCTGGTCTATAAATCCGAAGCCGAGAAGATATTAAAAGACTGTGAGAGGTTCTGGGAGTTTGTTCAAAGCCAATTGCCGGCATAAGATGTTTTGAGTTGGATAGAAGGGAAAAGGTGAAAACGAAGGGCGGAAAGGTGCGAGTCACCTTTTTGGGGACAGCTGTCACTTTATTTACCCCGTTAGAGAAAGCCACCGATTTAAATCGGTGGTCATTGCCACTTAAAGCTGATGGTGGTTTAAAGCCACCATCAGCTCGAACCGTTAGAGAACGAAGTTCTCTAACGGGGTTTACTCCGACGCCCCTACCGAACGAAAGTGAGCGTCGGGGGAGGTCACTACGTTTGTATTAGCGCGAAATAACGCGAAACCGCGTAGAATTTTAGCGTCTTTTCGCGAAACTTTCGCGCCTGCCTGTCGGCAGACAGGAAATTTAGCGGTAGTGCCCAATCGTAAGAGACTTTTTCAGGGGACATTAAAGAAAGGAGCCGCCCATGCCCGCAAACGCAGTAAGATCCGCAGGCCGCGAAGTACAGGGGCAGGTTGTGAAGGCAGGCGATTACGACGATCTGGTCCGGAAGGTTCGCGCGGAATTCGACGATATGGAAGATGTCCTGCGCCGGCGTATGGTGGAGGGCTTCCACCGGGTGGGGCAGTACATCGATCAGCATCTTTCGCACATCAGGAAAAGGATCGATCACAGAGAGGATTTTTATGAACGGCTGGCCGCCGATGTCGGGCGTGACCGGTCCACCCTCATGCGCGCGCATCAGTTCTACCGGGCTTACCCAAAAGTCGCCACGTGGCGACTTTTGAGCTGGGGCCATTACAAGGGCCTCATCACGATCAGGGATGGAGAAGAGCGAAAAAAAGTGGAACAAATGGTCATCCGTAACAACTGGAACATAAGGGATTTCCGTGGATATTTACGCTCAAGGCGCGTGCTTGAGGCTGTGCAGGATGAGGATAAACCCGTGCCGCAGTTGAAAGTCACCCGCGGGCGGCTGAATGTTTACAAGGTGGCGGTGACCGGGGCGCGCGGCAAAGAAGAGGCATTGATCGACTACGGTTTTGGCGTGCTGCGCCCTTTTTCCGGAAACGAGACGAAGGGTCTTAACGACGGCGATCTCATCGAGCGCGAGGCCGGCCGGTACGTGGCAACGGACATCGCCGATCAGCTGCGCTACACTTACAAGGCGTACGTCGAACGCGTGGTCGACGGCGACACGCTGCTTGTTCTTATTGAAGGTGGCGGTGGGAATCTTGTGCGGGATCGCCTGCGGTTACGCGGCATCGATTGTCCGGAGCTTGATACCGAAGAGGGAAAGCGGGCGAAGCGTTTTGTCGAGCAGAAGCTCGGGGCGTGCCCGTTCATCGTCATCCGCACGTACAAGGAACGCAAAGACCTTCATGCCCGTTACCTTGCCGATGTATTCTATTTGCCGGATCGTACCGACGCGGCAAAGGTTGCCGCAGAGGGAATTTTTTTGAACCAGGAATTGCTGGACGAACGCCTGGCCGTGGCGTATCTTTGATGGGTCACATGATGGAGGGTCTATGGCCAAAAAGAAAATGGAGAGTTTCATTTTCGAATCGAAGGGACACGGTTAAGGGACAATAGGGGACAAAAATCTTGCTTTTTGAGAGATTTTCTATAGAATAAATCCTCATGCATAAAGCCACTGCTACGGATTTGCCCCCCGGCCGTTCCAACCCCATCATGGAAAAGATCGTTTCTCTGTGTAAAAGGCGAGGATTCATTTTTCAGTCTTCTGAAATTTACGGCGGCTTGGCCAGCGCCTGGGACTACGGGCCTCTAGGGGCGGAGTTAAAGCGCAACGTTAAAAACGCCTGGTGGAAGGCCATCGTGCACGATCGCGATGATATGGTGGGCTTGGATGCCAGCATCCTGATGCATCCGAAAGTCTGGGAGGCCTCGGGACACGTTGATAGTTTTGCGGATTTGGTGGTGGAATGCAAAAATTGTCATAAGAGGGTTCGACTCGAGGAATTTGTCAATATCAGTGAACTTCCTCGTCCCGGAGCAATTGAGATTTTCGGCCAGAACGAAAGGAGATATCAAGAACTCGCTTCGTCTTTAAACCGTTATTTAGCAGAAATTCCGGACCACCAACACCCAAAGTGTCCTTATTGTGGAGAACAGAAATGGACTGGTTTAAGACGCTTTAATCTTATGTTTGAAACCCATGCTGGTCCCCAAAAAGATACGGCTTCTTTAGTTTTCCTTCGCCCCGAAACCGCTCAAGGGATTTTCGTGAATTTCTTGAACGTCCTCGATACGACGCGGCGCAAACTCCCCTTCGGCATTGCGCAGATCGGCAAATCTTTTAGGAATGAGATTACTCCCGGCAATTTCACCTTTCGCACGCGGGAATTCGAGCAGATGGAGATCGAGTATTTCACCCGTCCCGAGGAGGCGCCGAAATATCACGAACAATGGATTGAGGAGCGCAGGAGGTGGTATCTGGATTTAGGAATAAAGAAAGAAAAATTGCATTTGCGTAAGCACGGCCCTGATGAGCTGGCGCATTACGCGGCCGCCTGCACCGATATCGAATACAATTTCCCCTTTGGGTGGTCGGAATTGGAAGGCATCGCCAACCGCACGGATTTTGATCTTAAGCAGCATTCGAAATTTTCCGGCAGAGATCTTCAATACCAAGACGCGGTCACCCAAGAGAAATTCTTTCCTTACATCATTGAACCGTCCGGCGGGGTGGACCGCGCGGCGCTGGCCTTTTTGGTGGACAGCTATCACGAAGAAGAAGTGAAAGGCGAAACCCGCGTCGTTTTACGCTTGAGCAAAGCGTTGGCCCCCATCAAAGTGGCGGTCTTGCCGCTTCTGAAGAAAAATAATGACATCGTGACCATGGCCCAAAAGATCAAAGACGATTTGAAGAAGGATTTTGTGGCGGTGTATGATGACACCGCGGCCATCGGCAGGCTTTACCGTCGGCAGGATGAGGTGGGGACATTTTATTGCGTGACCGTGGATGTCCAGTCGCTCACCGACAAGCAGGTGACCGTCCGCGACCGGGACACGATGGAGCAGGAGCGGGTTGCGGTGGAGGGGTTGAAGAGATATCTGATAGAAAGATTGTTGTATTAAAATGGTCACAGGGTCACAAAGTCACCAGTCACCAGTCACAAGTCCAACGTGTGACCTTGTGACTTTGTGCTCTTGTGACCAGTTTGAGAACTAATTTTTAGGGATAACCATAAACATGCAGAGGAGACTATTGAAGATGAGGAAAAAATACGTCTACTCCTTCGGCGGGGGAAAAGCCGACGGCCGGGCCGATATGAAAGACCTCTTGGGAGGCAAGGGCGCCAACTTGGCTGAGATGGCCGGGCATAAAAATCTCCGTCTGCCGGTTCCACCGGGATTTACGATCACCACCGAGGTGTGCGCTTATTATTTTATTCGTGGAGGAAAATACCCGTCGGGCTTAGCCGAGGAGATCCGCGCCGCCATGAAGAAGGTGGAAGAGCTGATGGGCAAAAGATTCGGGGCAACAAGCGATCCCCTGTTGGTTTCCGTGCGATCGGGGGCCCGCAAGTCGATGCCGGGCATGATGGAGACGGTTCTCAACGTGGGCTTGACGGAAAAGACAATCCCTGGGCTTATTCAAAAGACCCATAATCCCCGTTTCGCCTACGACGCCTATCGGAGGCTCATCACCATGTACTCGGATGTCGTCATGGAAAAAGCCGCCGGGATCGAGCCCAAGGAAGGAAAAGGGATCCGGGCCCATCTTGAAAAAATTTTGCATAGCCTCAAGGAAGAGAAAAAAATTCAACAGGATTCTGATCTTAAGGCCGAAGATCTCAAAAAATTGTGCGGCCTGTACAAGACCGAAATCAAAGAGGTCTTGGGAAAAGAGTTTCCCGACGATCCGCACTCCCAGCTGTGGGGCGCCATCGGCGCGGTTTTTGCCTCCTGGAACGGCAAACGGGCCGTGGCCTACCGTCGGATCGAAGGCATTCCCGACGAGTGGGGGACAGCGGTCAATGTCCAGAGCATGGTTTTCGGCAACATGGGTGACAGTTCCTCCACCGGGGTCGCCTTCACCCGGAATCCTGGCAACGGGGAAAATCAATTTTATGGGGAATATCTGGTCAACGCCCAAGGGGAGGATGTGGTGGCCGGCATCCGCACCCCGGCGCCCATCAATGAGTATTCGCAAAGCGAGCACAACAAGCGCCTGCCCACCTTATCCCGGCAGGACCCGAAAGTCTACCGGCAACTGGAGGACATTCGTCATCGCCTGGAGCGCCATTACAAAGACATGCAGGATATTGAATTTACCGTCGAGGATGGGAAACTCTTCATGCTCCAGTGCCGCTCGGGAAAAAGAAATGGTTTGGCAGCGCTTAAGGTGGCTATGGAAATGGTGAAGGAAAAACTCATCTCCAAAGAAGAAGCCGTCAAGCGCGTTGCCCCCTCCCAGGTGGAAGAATTGCTTCATCCGATCATTGATCCCAAAGCCGAACAAAACGTTAAGCTCTTAGGTAAAGGCCTTCCCGCCGGGCCGGGAGGTGCCTCGGGACAGATTGTCTTCACCTCGGAAGAGGCGGTTTTGTGGCATAAAGAAGGCAAGCGCGTGATCCTGGTCCGGGAGGAAACCAATCCCGAAGACGTCGAAGGGATGCGCGCCTCGGAAGCCATCTTAACGAGCCGCGGGGGCATGACCTCCCATGCCGCGCTCGTCGCGCGGGGATGGGGCAAGTGCTGCATCGTCGGCTGCGCCGACATCGAGATCGATCTCTCAACGAAGATCATGACGGTGGGGAATGTCACGCTCAAAGAAGGGGACTGGATCACCTTAAACGGCACCCGGGGGCGGTTCTATCAAGACCGCCTCCCCATGATCGATGTCACCGAAGAGAATAAGCTCCTCAATGATTTCTTAAAAATTTGCGATTCGTTTCGTTCCCTCAAGATCCGCACCAACGCCGATACGCCCTCCGACGCCGCCAAGGCCCGCAGCTTCGGCGCCGAGGGGATCGGCCTCTTTCGCACCGAGCACATGTTTTACGGAAAAGGCTCTGAGGAGCCGTTATTTAGACTGCGCAAGATGATCGTTTCCAAGGACGTCCCCGAGCGCAAAAAGGCCCTGGAAGAATTGTTTCCGTACGTTAAAAAAGACATCAAAGGAACCTTGGCGGCGATGAGCGGTCTGCCGGTGACGATCCGTCTTTTGGATCCGCCGCTTCACGAATTCGTTCCTCAGAATAAGGAGCAGCAGGAAGAGCTCGCCCAGAGCCTCGGGATCACCAAGGAAGAATTGGAAAAGCGCGCCGCCGGTTTGAGGGAGACCAACCCGATGATGGGCCACCGCGGGGTGCGTCTGGGGATCACGTATCCGGAAGTTACTGAGATGCAGATTCGGGCCGTTTTCGAGGCGGCGGTTGAGCTCAGCCAAGAGGGCAAAAAGGTCTTTCCGGAGATTATGATTCCGGTCATCTGCTCGGTGACGGAGCTGAGGCATCAGGCAGAAATCACCCAGCGGGTCTATCAGGAGGTCTTAAGCCAGTATAAGGTTTCGAAGATCCCGCACCTCTTCGGGACGATGATTGAAGTCCCCCGCGCCGCGTTGACCGCCGATGAGATCGCTCCCGCTGCGGACTTTTTCTCCTTCGGCACCAATGATCTCACCCAGATGGGATTCGGTTTCTCCCGCGACGATATCGGCGGATTTCTGCCGGCGTATGTAGGGAAAAAGCTTCTCCCGGATGATCCCTTCCAGACGATTGACGAGGGTGGCGTGGGGCAGTTGATGGCGATCGCTGTCTCTAAAGGCCGTTCGGTGAAAAAGAATCTCAAAATCGGGATCTGCGGAGAGCACGGCGGAGATCCGGCCTCGATTCATTTCTGTCACAACGTCGGAATGGATTATGTGAGCTGCTCGCCGTATCGCGTTCCGATCGCGCGCTTGGCGGCCGCGCAGGCGGCGCTGGATTCTTCAGAGACGAGGAAAAATAAAAAGAAGAAAGAATAAGAAATGTCAAATGCCTAATTCCAAATGTCAAATCAATGACCAATTTCCAATACCAAATGGCTCACTCTATCGGAATTTTGGCATTGGGATTTTATTTGTCATTTGAGGGCATTAGACATTTGGTATTATGTACAAATCATGGTCGATCCCATCAAAGCCTATCTCAAAGATGTCCGCCCCATCCCTCTTCTGACCGCGGAAAAAGAGCGGGAGCTGGCC
>CAZNDW010000062.1:0-7682 GCA_964571895.1 uncultured Planctomycetales bacterium | reverse complement strand
GGATTTCCCCTAAAATCTTTCCTTTAAAAAGACACTCGCATAAACTCGAATAACCCTTGAGATGGATATTCCGAGCCACAAGATCATTGTCGGCAAGGAGTCCGTAGCTTAAGAAATCCCTCTTTTCTTCCATCGCCAGCTTCCGTAATCTTGGGTCTTCTCCATAAATGAAAAGGCATCCCGGGGACTTTGTCCGCCGAATGAATTCACGATAGCCCTTAAGGATATTGTCCCAATTATAATAGTAATCCACGTGCTCAAAATCAATATTGGTGATCACAGAGTAATGGGGAGTAAAGTAAAGAAAAGATCCGTCGCTTTCGTCCGCCTCCACCACAAAATATTTTCCCGCTCCCAGATGGGCATTGGTGGAGTGCCCGTTGATGATCCCGCCAACCGCGGTTGTGGGCTTGAGGCCCGCTTGGATCAAGACATGGGAGATCATCGAGGTCGTGGTCGTCTTGCCGTGTGCTCCGGCCACCGTGATCCCAATCTCCGGGTTGACCAGCTCCGCCAAAAGCTGGGCCCGTTTCTTAAGGGGAATCTTCTTTCTTTGGGCCTCTTGAATTTCGGGATTGTCCCGACCGATCGCAGAAGAATAAATCACACAATCCGGGGTCTCAATGTTGGAGGGGTCATGACCGATTGTGATTGTGGCCCCCCGATTGCTCAATTGCAGCGTCAAGGGATTTTCTTTAAGATCCGAACCGCTGATTTTGTATCCTTTGGCGAGCATCAGGGTCGCCAGGGGCCCCATGCCCATGCCGCCAATCCCGATAAAATGGAGGTGTTTTGTCATGGTGTCCATTTCAATTCGCTCGATGTCGAGCGAATTGCCGTGCCGATCCCGATGGGAAGAGCGCGTTTCGTCATGGTGACAAATATTTCAGCCACGCTTTATTAAGATCGTCCAGATGATTAAATCGCATATAAGCCCGGTGGAGGGCCTCATCAAACAGCTTGCCGCTTTTCAGTTCTTTGCAGAAATTCATAAAGCGAAATTCTCCCAATTCCGTGATCATATAGTACACGATGCTGGCCGCCTCTGCATAAAAAAGTTCGACCAATTTCTGGTCGGAATCGTTGGAAAATGTGATGAGCGTCAATTCCTTTAAAGGAATAAATCGGCCCTCGGTGATGGCCTGCCGAACGGCTTTATTGGCCCCCCAGCGTTTGGCCTTCTCCTGATACATCGCGACCCCCTCCTCCAGCCACAAAGGAATCGGGATCTCATTGCCTACAAACTCTCGAAATATGATGTGGCCCAGTTCGTGCGGGAGGGTTGTATCAAAAAAACCATGGGCAGCGGGGAAGGTCCGGATCACTTTATCGCGGGTTACGGCGACACCGTGAGACCAGGAAGGATTTTGAAAATTGATGTAATGCTCTTGGTCATCAAAAATGTAAATCTTTGCCCTTTTATCCCAGGTCCATCCTTGGTAACGGGTAAAACCCAGATTCTTTGCGATCTCTTCGTATTCTTTTTCCCCAGCCTTGGCCACCTCCTCCACGAACGTTAAAGGCGCTTCCTGATAATAAATAACGAAATGCTCGCTGCGAAACTCTTTCCAAGTCTCGTTGGCAGAAACCAAAATCCCCATACTCGACAAAAAAAGAATTCCTGCCGAAATAATTTTTTTCATTTGATTAAAGAAACGATCTCCTGCGCCAAGCGGACGTCTGCCTTAAGGGTAACAATCCCTTTGACTCTTGGGGAGATTTCTGGACGATTAAACCGACCAGCCCAGAGATCATGGATCTCTTCGGCCAAGACCTGCGGGTTAAGATCCTTTTCCTCGATGATCTTTGCCCGGGAAATCTCTGACAGAATCCTGGCATTGTCTTTTTGATGTCCTCCGGCAAAAGGATAAGGAATCAAGATGGCCGGCAATTGGAACTGGACGATCTCTAAGACCGTCAGTGCACCGGCGCGTGCCACAGCCAAATCCGCGGCCTGATAAGCGGATCCGATATCCTCCAAAAAATCAAATAAAGAAAATGGTACGGCCCCGTGAGCATAAAAATCTCTGAGCTTTGTATAATCGTTTCTTCCGCTGATATGAATCACCTGGAAATCCAAATGCTTTTTCAGCAAAGGCATGGCCTCGACAAATTCGGCATTGATCCTGCGGCTCCCCTGACTGCCTCCCAAAACCAAAATCGTGAGTTTATTTTCATCCAAGCCAAACTGCGAAAGGAGATCCTTTTTAGCGAGAGGACTCTGTTGGGCATGGGTGGGACAGCCGGTCCATACCGTCCTTAAAGAAGGAAAATATCTTTGACTCTCTTTAAAAGTAATGGCAATTTTGCCAACCCCTAAGGATAAGATTCGATTGGCCCGGCCGGGGACCACATTTTGCTCATGGATCATCGTCGGGCAACGCAAGAGAAAGGCCGCGCCCAGAACAGGAAACGCGCCGTAACCGCCAAATCCACAAACACAATCGGGCTTAAGATTCTTTAGGATCTGAAAAGATTCCTCCAAGGCCTTCAACATATAAAAAAATGATTTCAAGAAGCCCACGACCGAGGAGAATGAAAACCCTTTGGCGCTCAAATTGAAATAAGAAAACCCCTGCTCTCGGATTTTCCTTGAGGCCTCGCCGAAGACTCCCACCAAGATCGCGGCATGACCCATCCGCCTCAATTGATCGGCCACTTTTAAGGCGGGAAAGATGTGCCCGCCGCTTCCGCCGGTTGCCAAGACGATCTTCATAGGTCATGATGACGCGACACGTTTAATAAAAGGCCGATGGCAATCATGTTAAAAATCAAGGCTGAGCCGCCGTAACTGATAAAAGGAAGAGGCAGCCCCTTCGTGGGAAGGACGCCGATGCTGACCCCGATATTCACAACGGCCTGTAACCCGATCAGCAGGATGATCCCCAGACTCAAAAAATACCCGAAGGCCTCCGTTGTCCTATTCACAATTCGCAAGCCCTGCCAGATAAAAAATATAAAAAGCACGACAACCGTAAAGGTTCCCGCAAAACCCAATTCTTCTCCGATAATGGAAAGGATAAAATCGGTATGGGCTGCCGGAAGATAAAATAATTTCTGAACGCTCTTGCCTAATCCCACGCCGAAGAGCCCGCCCGAGCCTAAAGCAATCTGGGATTGCGAGAGCTGAAACCCGACCCCCAAGCTGTCTTCCCAGGGATCAAGAAAAGCCATAATCCTCGCCATTCGATATGGGACCCGAACAATGAGAAAATAAAGAACGGGCAGGGAAAGCAAAAGAATCATCAGAAGATATTTGAGTTTCGCCCCGGCCACAAACATCAATGTTAAAACCAAAAAGCCGATCAAAACACAATTGCCCAGATCCGGCTGTTTGACAACCAGCAGACAGACCAACCCCAAAATCACAACCAGCGGCAGAAATCCCTCCTTGAAATTTCGGATCTTATTCTGTTTGCGGGCCAGAAAGTCGGCAACATAAATCAGAAAGACCAACTTCGTCATCTCGGAGGGCTGAAAGCTCAAAGGTCCGACCTGAAACCAGCGTCGGGCGCCATGACTTTCCTTTCCTATGCCGGGGATCAGGACGATCACCAATAAAAAGATCGCCAGCAGTAAAAGCGGTTTGGCTGCTTTGCGCAATTCATAATAGTCGATCGCCATCGCGAGGATCATCAAGAGGATCCCCAGCAGTAAAAACAAAAGATGACGGTTGAGATAGTACGCGCTGTCCCCCTGTTCTTTGAGGGCGTAGACGCCGCTGGAGCTGTAAATCATAACGACACCGATCGCAATGAGGACAATCAAAATTGAGGTGATGGAGATTCTAATGTCGCGCATATTTCAGTGTTCCATGCTAAGCGTCATGAGTCGTGCGTCTTGGGTTACCCACAACTCACGACCCATGACTCAAGACCCACTCAAAGCTCTTGGACAATCTTCTTAAATATCTTCCCCCGTTCTTCAAAATTCGAAAACATATCAAAGCTGGCGCACATGGGGCTGAAAACCACATATTCACCCCTCTGTGCCGATTTTTGCGATTTTCTAACAGCCTCGAGAAGGGAAGGACATTCTTCCAGCGCCACCACATCCGCGAAGGTCCCGCGGATCTTGTCCCGGGCTTCCCCAATCACGAGCATCTTTTTGACCCGGGCCTTCACCAAATCGCGCAGAACCGAAAAATCGATATTCTTGTCCCTCCCGCCGCAGATCATAACGATGGGGCGCTCAAAGTTTTGAATGGCCCAGCGCGAGGCCTCGGCTGTTGTGGCCTTGGAATCATTGATAAAATGAACGCCGGCCACGCACCGCACCCACTCCAGACGATGTTCCACCCCTTTGAATTCCCGGAAAACCTTTAGCGCAATCTCCTCGTCCACGCCCAAAATCCTTGCCACGGCGAGCGCCGCGAGCTGATTGGGATTCTTGGCTCTGGGATCGTCGCCGTTAAAGTAGATCACCTTCACCTTGAGATGAGCGGCCAGACCCCGCATCCGGGGGCAATCCGCATTTAAAAGGGCGTAATCTTGCGGCTTTTGATTTAAGAAGATCCTTTTTTTTGCCTCCCAGTATTCCTCGAGATCCCGATGGCGATCCAAATGGTTCTGGCTGAAATTCAAAAAGACCGCCACGTGCGGCCGAAAATCGACGATGGATTCCAACTGAAAAGAGCTTACCTCCAAGACCACGACATCTTTGTCTTCTGAATCTAAAGCATGCTCAGAAAAAGGCGTTCCCACATTACCGCACAAGCACGGCCTTCGGCCGGCTTTCTCAAGGATTTGCGCAATGAGGGTCGCGACCGTTGTCTTGCCGTTGGTTCCGGTCACAGCCACAACCGGCTTAGAGCAGAATCGCCAGGCCAATTCAATCTCCCCCAAAACCGGGATCTTTTGGGCCTTAGCCCACCGAATGGGCCGGGCATTCCGCGGAACACCCGGACTGAGGACGATCAGATCGCTGTCTTCGATAAACTCGACCGTATGGCGCCCCCATTCGACTTTAACATCTTGAGGATTTTTGAGTCTTTCTAAATCCGTTCGAATCGAATCGTAGGAGGCTTGATCCGAAATCTTTACCCTCCCCCCCATTTGAGACACAAGATTGGCGGCCGCGATGCCGCTTCGCCGGGCTCCGATGATTGTGACCTTTTTGTTGGCTAAATTCATTTCCAGTGCTAAAGCGAAATGGGAGCGGAGGCGTTGCTGACACCCCCCTATCGAATCTTCAGGGTCGTCAACGTCAACAGCGCCAGAATGATGGCCGTGATCCAGAAACGGATGATGATCTTCGATTCATTCCAGCCGGACATCTGGAGGTGATGGTGCAAAGGAGACATTTTGAAGATGCGCTTTCCGGTCGTCTTAAAGGAAAAAACCTGAAGAATGACCGAGAGGGCCTCCAGCACAAAAACGCCTCCCAAAAAAACCAGCAGCAATTCTTTTTTGATCAAAACCGCCACGACCCCGAGGCTGCCCCCCAACGCCAAGGATCCCACATCCCCCATAAAAATCGTGGCCGGATAACAATTAAACCATAGAAATCCCAGAGAAGCCCCCACCAAAGCCGAGCAAAAAACCGTCAGCTCCCCGGCATGCGCCACATAAGGAATAAAAAGATACTGGCTGAATTGAAAATGCCCGCTGACATAGCTCAACACACTCAAGGTCATGGCCACGATCAAAACACAGCCGATCGCCAGGCCATCCAAGCCATCGGTTAGGTTCACGGCATTGGAGGCGCCCACGATCACCACGACCACAAAAAGGACATACAAGGCTCCTAGGTCCACCACCACTTCTTTTAAAAAAGGAATATCCAGCTTTGTCGAAGTCTCGGGGAAAAAATAAATAAACAAGCCAACGAGGGATCCCAGGGCAACCTGCCAAAAGAGTTTCGTCCCGGCTCTAAGCCCTCGATGGCCCTTTCTTGTCAGCTTGATATAATCGTCAATCCCTCCCAAAACCGCAAGCCACAAAAAAGTCACCAGCGTCAAGACAATAAAAGGATTGCTCAAATCAGCCCACAGCAAAACCGCCAAGGCAACGGCCCCGACAATAAAAATCCCTCCCATCGTGGGCGTCCCCTCTTTGGAGTGCTGAAAACGATCCAAATCCGGACAGTCTTGACGTTTGGCGATCTCTCGGATCTTGCGTTCTTTTAATTTTCTGATGAAGAAAGGGCCGAGAACCACACACAGAAGAAAGGTGGTTATGGCGGCCATCGCGGAGCGGAAGGTGATGTAGCGAAAAATATTGAAGGCAAAAAAATCATCGCTGAGTCGGGCAAGATAATAAAACATCAATCAGATCCCTGGGAGTTTCTGCTTAAGAGGCGCCAGAGGCCTCGATCAAAAATTGAACAGTCCGCTCCATCTGCATGCCGCGGGAGCCTTTGACGAGAATGACGTCTTCCGGCTGACAGTATCCTTGAAGTCTTTGATGAAGCTCGTTGAGTGTTGTGCAGTGATAGGCATCCAAGCTAGGATTTTCTTTTTTGGCCGTTTGGGAAACAAACCGCGACAACGGCCCTAAGCTGATCAGGCCATCCACCTGAGAGCGGGCAACCATTTTTCCCACTTGGATATGGAGCGACCGCGATTGGGAACCCAGCTCCAGCATATCCGCAAAGACCAGAATCCGTCTTCCCCGCGTCTGGAATTGACTCAACGTCTCAAGGGCGCTGCGCATGGAAACCGGATTGGCATTATAACTATCGTCGATCACGGACCAGGCGCCTTTTCGATAGACTTGTTGACGGCCTTTGGGAAAATTCACTTGGGCCAGTTGGGTTTTGATCATCGGATAACTGATTTTAAATAACCGGGCACAGGCAATGGCTGCCAGAGCATTATACACATTATGACGAGCAGGGCTTCCTAAAACAAAACTCTTTTCTCCATTAACCTGAAAGCGGGTCGAGAGGTCATTTTCTATGGTGATGGAACTCGCCTGATAATCCGCTTCCTCTTTAATCCCATAAGTCAAAATTTTATGCCCCCAAAAACGCCCCAAGATCTTCCTTAAATAAGAATCATCGGCATTGAGGACGACCGGTGCGGGACTTCGCAGATTTTTGATCAACTCCAATTTTTCTTTAAAAACACCTTCGGGGGTTTTCAAGCATTCCAGGTGGGAGGCGCCGATATTGGTCAAAATGCCGATGGTGGGGTTCGCCACATGCCTCAGCCAGCGGATGTCTCCCGGCTGGTTGGTCCCCAGCTCCACAACGGCCATCTGATGGGAATGATTTAACCGCAAGAGCGTTAACGGCACGCCGATATGGTTATTTTCCGTGGCGGTGTTTTTTAAAACACTGTAGCGGCCTTGCAGAACCTGGGCCAGCATTTCTTTGGTTGTGGTCTTGCCCGCAGAGCCCGTGACGGCCACAACCGGAATACGAAAGCGGTCCCGATGAAAGCGGGCGATCTGCCCTAGGGCTTGAATCGTATCTTTGACAAGAATAACGGGTGTGCCGTTTTTCAAAGAGAGATCCCTCCGAGAGACAATCGCCAGGGAGGCGGATCTTCTGATCGCTTGATTGACAAACTCATGGCCGTCAAAGTTTTTTCCGGGGATGGCGATGAAGAGCTCGTGAGGCTTAATGGTCCGGGAATCGGTGGAGATCCCTTTAATAGGGAAGGAGTCCTGGATTGGACTTGGAGAACCTTTTAAAAACGTGCCTCGGGTGGCTTGTAAGATTTCCTGTAGGGTGAACAT
>CAZNDW010000061.1:0-7740 GCA_964571895.1 uncultured Planctomycetales bacterium | reverse complement strand
CCAAACCAAAAACGCGGGTCGTCTTCGCGGGGATCATGGATCGCTTTTGCGACATCGAGGCGCACGATGAGCCTTTCTAAAAATGAACCGAGGTTGACGGTAAACCTTAATCCCAAACCGGCATCCTTCTTAAGGCTTGTGTCATCGAAATCCCCATACCAGGCCTGGCCGTAATCGAAAAAAATAACTCCGCCGATAGACTCTAAACCCACAACATGATCAGCCATCGACCAATCCAATTTTTTGATCAAGGGAAATCTGTATTCGACGCTCCCCAAGGCCGCCTGGGACCCTCGGATCGTCTTGCGGTCGAATCCTCTTAAACCTTTTATCCCTCCCAACTCAAAAAGATTTTTATCGTTGGGGATCCCCCAGCCGTATTTAAGCCGCAGCGCCAGCTTGGATTGAGCCGTGACCGGCTGATAGAAGCCAGTATCAAAAGCGGCCCGATGAAAATATTGGGTAGCGCCCAGGAAATGGCCCGCGCTTTCCAAAAGGGTATCGATCTTATAGCCTTCTTGGGGATCGGGGTGAGGTCCCGAGCGGCCCAGATGGAAATTGGCCCCCACAATCGCCTCGTCTTTTCTAAGATAAGAGACATTGCGGGAATCCTCCCATCCGCTTAACGTCAAATCCCCTTTTAACGAACGATCCCGCAAAAGATAAAGTGTTACATGATCGTTGATGTCGGTCAAACCGTAGGCCGCGGGCCAGAGCTCTCGCCTGATATAGACCTTCCCGCCCGCCAAATCTTCCTCATCACGATCGGTGTCATTGATGTTAAAGAGCTCGAAACCGGCGATCGTCTGCGAACGAAAAAGATAATTGCGCTGATAGCCCAGACGGGATTTATGGAGACCTTCGCCGAATTCGTAATCGGTGGCCGCATAGAAATTCCAATCGTAAGGTTTTTGAAAAGAGGCCTTCACCCCCAAGCCCGAATCGGCGATCTCCGGCCCCACGACGAGATTATAAGAATCATCCGGCAGAAAAACAGGAAGATCATATAAGCCTAAATGGAGAGGAACGATTTTCGTCCTGACTTTTCGCGGCCAGGCGTTGTTGGTGCGATCAACATCCAACAATTCTGCGTCCGGATCAACAACAATCTCTTGAATGGGATTGGCGGCGGTATCTTCAAGGGCTTTTTGACCCCGGCCGTCCCACGTTGAGAGGGCCTTGCTTCCATCTTGATATCTCACTTCGATTTCAACCGGCATCACGATGCCGCCCCGATTGACGATCGTATGACCCTGAAGGGCATAATCACAAACTTCGGCTGTTTCAAGCCATTCGTCGAAAAACCATTTTAAACTTTGTCCGCTTTCCTCTTCGCAGATCCGGATAAAATCCGCTAAAGAAAGATTCTTAAAACGGTACTCGATAAAAATCCTCTTAAAGACCCGCCCAAAGGCCTCCTCGCCGATTTGCCGGCGTAGCATCGAAACCACCTTTGAGCCTTTGCCATAGGTTAAAGAAAAAATGCTGCTGGGCTCGCGGAAGCTGGACAATTCCCCCATAATCGGACGGTCAAGACCGGTTCTGGCGATCATCTTATAACGCGTGCTGCTGGCATGCCGAAAGGAAAAATTAGGCAGAAGCCAATCCAGTCCCTTAGGCCAGTGGATCACCGGGACGTCTTTTCCATACTTGTCTTCCAGATGTTCCAAGAGAAAATAGGAGTTGATCCCCTCCTCCAGCCACATCTGGGAGTATTCATCCACCCCCACCAGATTATAAAACCATTGGTGTCCGGTTTCGTGGGCGATGAGAAAATCAAAGTAGCGCGTAAGAAACCGAGGCAATCGGTAAACCCTGGTATCGATGAAAATCATATTGGACATCTGTTCTCCGCCATAGCCCAAGTAAACCGGCGCGATGCTGAACTCCGGATAAGGATAAACGCCCAAGCGCTGGGTGTAATAGCGCATCAAATCGGCCGCATCGTCTAAAGCCTCTTGGGCACGGGCTTCGTCTCCGGGAAGATAAAAGGATTTGATCTTCGTCATCTCGAAATCTTCTTCGAGAACTTGATAGCGGGGGCTCATGGCCAGGGTGAATTCCCGGATGGGAAGCGGCGTCTCCACGGTGAGGGTTTGGGTTTTATTGTCCTGCGACTGCGTGGCTTTTAGTTGGCCGGAATGAATCACCACCTGATTCGCGGGAACGGTCAGCGCCACGGAATAATAGGCTGCCTCGCTAAAAAAGGGACGATGAAAAGGATAAAAAGGATGATTGTGCCAACCTCCCTCATCGAGAACCGACAAAATGGGATACCAACGCGACAGCGCAAAAATATCTTCATGCCATCCCAAGCGCCCATAGGCGTGGGGGATATCAACGGTAAAATCGATCTGAAGCTCGGCCGTCTCTCCCGGAGCCAGCGCCTCCGGGAGAGAAACCTTGAGGAGAGTCTCGTCTTCTCCCTCAATGACGAAATTCAAAGATCGTCCCTTCTGGGTAAGGGATTGAATCTCCATGCGGCCGGACTGAAATCCATCCGGGAAAGGATCCACTTTGAAATAGCCCGCGTAGCGGGCCATAAAATTTATTTCTTCTTGAGTGTAGCGACGGTGAGGATAGATGTGAAAGAAGACCTCGTTCAGGGGCTTTGGGATCGGGTTGGTAAAGAAAACCTTCTGGCTGGCGGTGATCTTTTTTTTAACCGGATCAAGGACGGCGTGGATTTGGTAGCGCGGATGATCGTCCCCGCCGGCCCGGGCTTGATCCGCATAAAGAAAGAATAGAGAGGAAAGAAACAAAAAGCCTAAGCCCCTCATAGCTCCTTTTCGTCTATCGTATAGGCCTTTCCCAGATAGCCGGCGAGGCGCACCACGGCCTCCTTTAAATTCTCATAGTTGGAGGCGTACGAGATCCGCACGTAACCCTCCCCGGATTTTCCAAAAGCGACCCCCGGCACAAGCGCCACTTTCTTTTTCTGCAAAAGGTCTCTGGCGAAATCCAAAGACCGCTGGCCCGTGCTTTTAATCGACGGAAAAACATAAAAGGCGCCCGCCGGATTATGGCACGGAAGCCCGATGGCGTTTAAGGCCTCGACCACGAATCGCCGGCGCCTTAGGTATTCCCGCTTCATTTCCGCGATGCTTTTAAAACCTCCCCGCAAGGCCTCCATCGCCGCGATCTGGCCCGTGATCGGGGCACACAGCATCGTGTATTGATGGATCTTGGTCATGGCGGCAATGATCTGGGAGGGCCCGCAGGCATAACCAATGCGAAAACCGGTCATGGCATAAGCCTTGGAAAAACCATTGAGATAAATCACCCGCTCCTTCATCCCGGCCAGGCTGGACAAAGGCGTGTGCTCGAAATCGTAGGTCAGCTCGTCATAAATCTCGTCGCTTAAGACGATCAGATTATGCCTTTTAACCACACGGGCGATCTCCTTCAGCTCCTCTTTTGTATAAGAGGCGCCGGTGGGGTTGGCCGGATAATTGAGCATGAGCGCCTTGGCCTTCTTTTGAATGGCCGCCTGATTGATCTCTCGAGCGGTCAACTTAAAGTCATTTTCAACCTCCGTCGGTAAATACACAGCCCTGCCTCCCGCCAACTCGACGACCGGAGCATAGGAGACATAAGCGGGCTCGGGGACGAGCACTCTGTCATGGGGATTGAGGATTGCCCGCGCCGCCAGATCCAGGGCTTCGCTGACACCCACGGTGATTAAAATTTGCTCCTCGCTGTCGTAGGAAAGGCCGTGGCGACGCTTCAGAAAATGGCTAATCTCCCGGCGCAACTCGGGCATCCCTTTATTGGAGGTATAGGAGGTGAGTCCTTTCTCAAGGGAAAAAACCGCCTTTTCCCGGATATGCCAGGGCGTGACAAAATCCGGTTCCCCGACGCCCAAGGAGATCACGTCCTTCATATTCAATACGAGGTCGAAAAAGGCGCGGATCCCTGAGGGGGCAAGATCTTGAACGCGTTGGGCAATGTCCATGGTTCCTTTAGTCCATAGTCGACAGACCACAGTCCACAGAATTCCTTTCTGTGGACTGTTGACTATGGACTGTAGACTACTCTGAGTTTAATACGAAATGTTCAGCCGCTTGCGGTTTTGCGTCTTCTTTAAGATCTGTCCACCTTCTTTATAGGTCTTCAGCAAGAAATGCGTGGTCGTTTGACGGACGTTTTCCAGAGGAGCGAGTTTTGAGGCGATGAAATCCGAGACGGTCTGGATATTCTCCCCTTCCACCACGACCAAAAGATCATACGTCCCCGAGACCAAAGAACAGCTGACCACCTCCGGAAAACTATAAATCCTCTCAGCGATAGAATCAAAGCCAACATCCTTTTGCGGCGCGATGCTCACCTCAATCAGGGCCCGGACAAAGGACTGCGGTGGATGAATCAAATCGCGGTTGATCACCGCCTTATATTGGACAATGGTTCCGTTTCTTTCATACTGACGGATGGCCTTTTGGACAGAGGCCCGTGTTCGTCCGGTCAGCTTAGCAATTTCCGCCGGGCTGATGCGGGCATCTTTGGCCAATATCTCTAAAATTTCGTCCATGGTTTGTCTCCCTTCCTTCTCTCTAATTCCTCAACACCCTCGATCCTCACCGCTCGTTTTGAGTGTCGTCTCTCAAATCAGAGATTTGTTTATGCAAATCTTGATTTCTTTCTTCCAAGGCGACGATCGTTTTGAGGAGTCCGCGCCTTTTCTCCTGAAGATGACCTACCTGATTGATGGAGGCCCGTAATTGATTTATCTGCGATTTCAGATTGAGGACTTTATGGGACAAGGCCTCTTTTTCTTTTCTCTTGAGGGCATATTTTTCTTGGGCTGTTTTTAAAAGACGCTGATAATCGGCTCTTAAGGCTTTAATTTTCTTGTGCTGCTCGGTCTTCTTTTCCTGAAGAAACGACAGCCGGGACTGCCAATCGTCGATCTCTTTCTTCAGCTGATCGGTATTCCCCAAATCCGGGTCGGCTGAGGTCGAATCTTGAACAGGAACCGATGATTCCTGCTGGGGAGCCTCTAAAGCCGATTCCTCGAGATTGAGTTTCAGCTCTTCTATTTGAAGCTCTCGCAATCGATTGGCCTTCTCTAAAACCAGGGATTTTGTCTCAAGTACGTTATTCTTCTCTTCCAGCGCTTCAATTTCCTCCTGAAGGGCCCTCAGGGAATCTGCGGTCTCTGACAGGGGTTGACGGGAATCCCTTTCTTTTTCTTGAGCAGCTACCTGACTTTTGAGGCCGGCAATTTCTTTCTCGAGAGAGAGCCGTTCCTTTGTCAAGCGTTGGTTTTCTTCCAGAAGGCTGGAGGCCTCTTTTTTGATTTCATCGATCATTCTTTGCCACAAAACCGTCGAGAACTCGGAATCTTCCGTCTTTGATGCAGAAGAAACCGCCGTCTCGGCCAAAGGCGAATCCAAACCCCAAAGGCCGCCTCCGATTCCTACAAGCAGCACCAAAATAAAATATTTTTTCATAGCAGATTGTTCTATTATAATCACCGCGCTCCCCCAGGGCAAACGGAAAACTGCAAATTTGCTCTTTCCCGAATCTCCCGTGTCCAATTTCCCATCTTCCCCTGACCAATCGTCTTCCCATCAATAGAGGTGAGAGGCATGATGCCGATGAGCGAATTGGTTAAGAAAGCCTCCTGGGCCCTTTTGATCTGGCTTAACCTTAATTGAACCATCTTCACTTTTATGCCCATCTCCTTGGCCACAGCGATGACCACACCCCGGGTGATTCCTTTCAGGCCACCACAGCTTAAGGCCGGGGTCCACAGCTCACCTTTGACCACAAAAAAGATATTGCTGCGGCTGGCCTCGGCCAGACATCCTTTTGCGTTGAGGATGAGCGCCTCATCATATCCTTGGGACTTTGCCTCGGCATAGGCTTGAAACAAAGAAGAACAATCCAGCGACTTCACACAAGACCACCGCGGGGATCTTGGAAATCGGATTTTGGAAATCATTGCTTGGAATCCCTGCTCGTATTGTCGTTGAGAAAAAGGTTCATAGGGCAGACTCACAATGCTGGCATGAGTTTTGGTATGGTCCTGCCAAATCGTCAGACGCACCCGGGCATTTTGAGTAGCGTCATTGCGAGGACCCCCGCTGCTTCGCCCCCGCTGCTTCGCTTTGCTTCGTAAAGCTAAGCAAAGCGACGGGGGCGATGGGGGGACGAAGCAATCTTTTAAAGAGATTGCTTCCCCCGCCGAACTGCGGCGGGGTCGCAATGACACGAATTGGGACAGCAATGTATCAATATATTCTCTGAGTTTTTGATTGCTGTAGGGGGATTTTATTTCCAGAATCTCCAAGCCTTTCTTAAGCCGCATCAGATGCTGATCGAGAAGGACAATTTTGCCGCTATCGGCGGCCATAGTCTCAAAAACCCCCCGGGCTTTGAGATGCCCCGGAGATAAAGATTCAATCATTCTGGAATCGGCCGGGATGAAAGCCCCATCTAGAAAGATCGTGTGTCTGGTCATTGTCCTTGTAAGCACATCTTAAGCGCCTTGGCCTTGACCAGCGTCTCTTCGTATTCCTCTTCGGGAATAGAATCGGCCACGATCCCGCCGCCGGTTTGGAAATAAATTTTTTCTCTGTACTTGAGGAGGGTTCGGATGAGAATATTAAAATCCATATCCCCTTTAAAATTCATATAACCCAGGGAACCGGTGTAAATGCCCCGATGGGCGGGCTCCAAGTCCTCGATAATCTCCATGGCCCGGATTTTGGGACAACCTGTCACCGAGCCGCCGGGAAAACAGGCCCGAAGAACATCAAAACCATCTTGGCCTTTTTTCAGCCTTCCCTCAATGGTGGAGGTCGTTTGAAAGACCGTCTCATAATTCTCCAGGGTCCGCAGGACCTTGACCCTGATGGAACCATAGTTGCACACCCGCCCGAGGTCGTTTCGTTCTAAATCGGTGATCATGAGCAATTCGGCTTTCTCCTTAGGGCTTTTGAGGAGCTCCCTTCTTTTCTTCCGGTCTTCAAGGGGGGTCCTCCCGCGCGGCCGGGTGCCTTTCATGGGACGGGTCTCAAGCAGGGCGTTCTCCAATTTGATAAACCGTTCCGGCGAGCTGCTGATGATCTGAAACCCCCCGCAGTCGAGATATCCTCCAAAAGGGCTCGGCGATAATCGTCGGAGGCGGCGGTACAACCCAAGCGGGTCTTGAGAGGTCGGGGATGGCCACTCAAACCTTTGGGATAAATTCACCTGGTAGACGTCGCCGCCTCGAATGTATCCCAAGATCTTTTTGATCGCCTTAAGATACGCGTCTTTGGTGAAATTGCTTTTGATGTCCGCGCTGACCGCATCCTGCCCCAGAATTTTTCCGGGAATACACAGCGACCGGGAGGGAAGGCTCCTTAAATTCGATAAAATTTTCAAAATCCTTTTCAAGCGACTCTGGGCCCTCTTTTCTCTAAGTGCACGAGTCTTCTCAGGCAGTCCCGAAGAGGAAATGATCATTTTTTTTCTAAAATGATCCAGGGTGATGACACAATCATAAAACCCGAAAAGACACTCCGGCACGATTAGATCATCTTTAGCCTGGAAAAGAATCTCTTCCCAATGAAGCCCGAGATCATAACCCAAATACCCCATGATGCCGTGCGAAAAAGGTGTGGGCTCCGGCACAAAAAAGCCCGCGTCTTTATCCGCATACGGCAGAAATCGTTTCTTTAAGGCTGATAAGCTTTGTTTTCCGCGATGACGAAAAACCTCAAAAGGATCAAAACCGATAAAAGAAAATCGTCC
>CAZNDW010000060.1:0-7749 GCA_964571895.1 uncultured Planctomycetales bacterium | reverse complement strand
CTCTTCTTTGGAGATATGCTTTTCGGTGCGGCAAAGCAGGATATCCGGGATAATGCCGATCTCCCGCAGACGGCCCACGCTGTGCTGGGTGGGCTTGGTCTTGTGCTCGCCGGCGGATTTGATAAAAGGCAAAAGCGTGACGTGAATATTGAGGGCGTACCCCAAGCCCAGCTCCCAGCGCATTTGGCGGATCGCCTCCAGAAAGGGCAGGCTTTCAATATCCCCGACGGTCCCGCCGATCTCCACAATCGTGACATCCACATCCCGCTCCTTGGAGACCTTTTTGATGCCGCGCTTGATCTCGTCGGTGATGTGGGGGATGATCTGGACGGTCTTGCCCAGATAATCGCCGCGCCTCTCTTTCATGATGACGGAATAATAGATCTTGCCGGTCGTGATGTTGTTATCCTGCGTGATCTGGGCGTTGGTGAAGCGCTCGTAGTGGCCTAAATCGAGATCGGTCTCGGCGCCGTCCTGGGTGACGTAAACCTCTCCGTGCTGATAGGGGTTCATGGTCCCGGGATCGACGTTCAAGTACGGATCGCATTTGATGAGGGTCGTGATGAGCCCGCGGGCCTCCAGGAGCTTGCCGATCGAGGCCGCGGCGATGCCCTTGCCTAAGCTGGAAACCACCCCGCCCGTGATAAAGATGAATTTAGCCATGAGTTTGCCTTTTTAGAGTGTGTTAAATTCTTCCGTCGAAAGATTGGCTTGCTTTAACAGCTTTTTGAGAATGCCGATGCCGAGTTCTTTATGCTGGGGAACCGATAATGTGTAGGGGTAACCAGCTTTAACAAGCATAACGTGAGAACCGACTTGTCGATCAACAATCCATCCAGCGCGTTGAAACTTTTTTACGGCCATTGCACCTGAACACAACTTTAGATGATGGCTCATACCGAAATCTCTATATTCTGGGCTTGCCGTCGTCTAGCCTTGTCATTCATCACAGCTAACCAGCCAACAATGGCTTCTTTGATATTGGCCTTGACCTCAGCGAGTGTTCGGCCCTGGCTGACACAGCCGGGCAATGCCGGTACCTCGGCAACGTAGTAACCGGTTTCGTCCTGCTCAACGATAACCTGTAATTTCATATAAGGTTTCCTCCTTCTTTATCCAAAAATTTTCCTAAGCCTTTCCTTCCAACAGATACTTGCTCTGATTCGTCGGAATCTCGACCGGATACTCTCCGCTAAAACAGGCATGACAAAAATCCTGGGATTCCTTGACGACGCTGAGCATCCCTTCCAAACTTAAGTACTCCAGAGAATCCACGTGAATGAATCGCGCAATCTCTCTGACGCTTTTATTGGCCGCAATGAGCTCGTTGGGACTGGGGAAATCGATCCCGTAAAAACAAGGATGGCGGATGGGGGGACAGCTGATCCGCATATGAATCTCCTTGGCCCCTGCTCGCCGCAGCTCCTCCACGCGGCTGCGGCTGGTCGTGCCGCGCACAATCGAGTCCTCCACCACAACAACCTTTTTGTCTTTCAACACCCCGGCAATCGGATTCAGCTTGACCCTGACTCTAAATTCCCGCATGAACTGGGAGGGCTGGATGAAGGTGCGCCCGATGTAGTGGTTGCGGATCATCCCCACCTCGAGGGGCAGCCCCAATTCCTGGGCGTATCCTAAGGCCGCGTAGCTCCCGGAATCGGGGATGGCCATGACAAAATCCGCTTTCACCGGATGCTCGCGGGCAAGCTGCGCCCCCAGACGTTTGCGGACTTGATAAACATTGTCGCCGAAAATATTGCTGTCGGGGCGGGCAAAATAGACGTCTTCAAAGATACAAAAAGATTTGTTTTTGTGGGGGGCACTCGGCAAAAAGACAGACTCGATTTTATTTCCCTTGATCAAAACGATCTCGCCGGGCTCGACCTCCCTCAGGAACTCGGCCTTCATCAAATCCAAGGCGCACGTCTCCGAGGCCAAGGCATAGCCTTTCCCACAGCGTCCCAGACACAGAGGGCGAAACCCTTGAGGATCCCGCACCCCCACCAAGGTGTCCGCGACCAACACCACCAGCGAAAACGCGCCTTGAAGCTGGGAAAGGACCTTGACGCACCAGTCCTTCAAATCTCCGTTCTTTGTCTTGGCCAGAAGATGCACAATGATCTCCGAGTCGGTCGAGGTCTGGAAAAGCGCGCCTTCTTCTTCGAGCTTGCGGTGGAGAAACTCCGTGTTGGTCAGATTCCCGTTGTGGGAGACAACCAGCGGCTTATTTTTCTGCATCGCCAGAAACGGCTGGATATTCTTTACGTTGCTTGAGCCGGTGGTTGAGTAGCGCGAATGGCCGATAGCGATTGAGCCTTTTAGCTCAGCCAACGAGGCCTCGGGAAGGGCATCCGACACCAGCCCCGGCGCCTTGAGGATCCGCATCTCTTTCCCGTCATAACAGGCAATTCCCGCGGCCTCTTCCCCCCGGTGCTGCAGGGCATACAGCCCTAGAAAGGCCATCCTGGCTGCGTCCTTATGATTGGTTACGCCGACGATGCCGCACATGTTTGCTGGCCTCTTTTTTATCCTGCATACCAATTTCGGGAGCCGTGAATCACACCTGTAATCCAAATTTCCCTTTCAATAATACGATACATAATGCGGTAGGCTCCGTACATTATTTCGCGGCAATGTTCATCATTTATTTCAGAGATAATGCGTCCGGATTGGGGAAATCTTTCCAATCGATCTGTCATTTCAATGATGCGGGTTACAAACAAGGCAGCTTGATCAACCGAATCCCTTTCAATATACCGGGCTATGGATTCAATGTCTTCCAACGCTGAAGGCGCCCAAATTATTTTACCCATTTGCGAAGCCGTCTTCTGGCATCTTCGTGCGAAATCCCTCTTTTTTGCCTAATCTCTCGCTCTCCATGTTGGAATTTTGCGTGAACGTATAATGCATGAATGGCATCATCGATGGTGGCATTTGAGGGCAAAGAATTGATCAAATTCTTCGCAATATCTTTTACAGTCATGTTTTCCTCCATAAAAATTTGAACTGACTAAATTTTCATTAAACTCTGTACCCTAAACCCTATACCCTATTTCAGTTTCTTTCTTCCGAATAATACTCCTGCAGCGACTGCACCAGAAATTCTTTCTCGAGGCTGGCTTCGATGCCGTTGACCGCGGCGTGCGCCCCTTGGAGGGTGGTGATGCAGGGAACATTATGGAGAATCGCGGCCGCCCGAATCGCCCGCATGTCCGACTGGCTTTTTTTCCCCGAAGGTGTATTGATAATCAAATTTATCTCATTTTTTTCAATCAATGTCAACAGATTGTTTTTCCCCTGCCCCGCCAGAGGCGGGGCTTCGCCGAATTTATCCACGACTGCAACCGAAACCCCGTTCGATTGCAGCACCTTCGCCGTGCCGCGGGTCGCCACCAAAGAAAACTTCAAATCCCGCAGACGTTTGGCCAGAAAGGCGACGTGTCGTTTATCGGCATCATTGACGCTTAAGAAGATTCGGCCGCCCTTAGGGAGGGCCTGATTGGCCGCCATTTGTGATTTGGCAAAAGCGGCCCCAAAGTCGGCGTCAATCCCCATGACCTCGCCGGTCGATTTCATCTCGGGTCCCAAAACGATATCGACACCGGAGAATCGGGAAAAGGGCAAGACCGACTCTTTGACACAGACATGTTTTAGAGCCCCCTCCTCGGAGAGCTTAAAGTCCGCCAGCTTTTTCCCGACCATAAGCTGGGAGGCGATCTTGGCTAAGGGGATGCCGGTCGCCTTGCTGACAAAAGGCACGGTTCGCGAGGCCCGGGGATTCACCTCCAAGACATAAATTCGACTGCCTTTGATCGCAAACTGGATATTCAAAAGCCCGATGACCTTAAGGCCGCGGGCGATCAAGCGCGTTTGCTCTTTGATCTCTTCGAGGAGCCCCTCGCTTAAGGTGTGCGGGGGGAGAACACAGGCCGAATCTCCGGAATGGATTCCGGCATTCTCAATGTGCTCCATGATCCCTCCCACATAAACTTCACGACCGTCGGAGATGGCATCCACATCCACCTCCAGGGCATCCTCAATGAATTGATCGATCAAAATCGGCTGACCCGCGGAGACCTCTTCAACCTCATCCATAAAAGACACAAGGGACTCCTCATCATACACGATGCGCATGGCCCTTCCCCCTAAAACATAAGAGGGTCTCGCCAAAACCGGATATCCCACACGGGAGGCGATTGTAACCACATCTTTGAGGACGCTCGCACAGCCATGGTCCGGCTGCGACAATCCCAGCCGCCGGATAAATTGGGCGAAGCGCTCCCGGTTCTCGGCACAATCGATGGAATCAACGCTGGTCCCGATGATGGGAACCCCCGCCCCCTCCAGGCGCCGGGCGAGATTCAAAGGGGTCTGTCCCCCGAGCTGCACAATCACCCCGTCAGGTTTTTCTACCTCAATGACATTCATCACATCTTCAAAGGTCAAAGGCTCAAAATACAGCCGGTCAGAGGTGTCATAATCCGTTGAGACGGTCTCGGGATTGGAATTGACCATGATGGTCTCGTAACCCAAATCTTTCAAGGCAAACGAGGCATGGCAGCAGCAGTAATCGAATTCAATCCCCTGGCCGATGCGGTTGGGGCCGCCGCCCAGGATCATGATTTTTCCACGAGGGGCGGCGGCCCCTTTCGTGCGCTCCTGCTTTAAAGCCGCCTCGTCTTCGCTCTCGTACGTCGAGTAATAATACGGGGTGTAGGCCTCGAATTCCGCCGCGCAGGTATCGACAAGCTTGAAGGTGGCCTTGATCCCTTGCTCTTTTCTCAGATGCCGGATCTTATCTTCGTCGATTCCCAGGATCTTGGCTAACTGCGCGTCGCTAAAACCGTATTCTTTCGCCTTTTTAAGAAGCTCTGGATTGAAGCCTTTCTTTGTTTGCGCCGCGGATTTCAACTGATTCTCAAATTCCACGATCTGCGCGAGCTGAGCGATGAACCAGGCGTCGATTTGGGTCAACTCCGCGATCCGCTGCGGCGTCCAGCCTTTTTGCAGGGCGTACTTGATATAAAAAATCCGGGAGGCGTTGGGCTCAACAAGCCGCAGGCGGACCTTTTCGTCCGGGATCTTCGTAAAATCGAGTTTGTTGTCGAGGCCGCTGTGGCCGATCTCGAGGCCCCTTAACGCCTTTTGGAGCGCTTCTTTAAAAGTGCGGCCGATGGCCATGGTTTCGCCAACGGATTTCATGGAGACCCCCAAGATATCTTTAGCTTCCGGGAATTTTTCAAAGGTAAAACGCGGGGCCTTAACCACGCAATAATCGAGCGTGGGCTCGAAGGAGGCCGGGGTCTCTTGGGTGATGTCGTTTTGGATTTCATCCAGCGAATAACCCACGGCGAGCTTCGCCGCAAATTTGGCAATGGGAAAGCCCGTGGCCTTGCTCGCCAAGGCCGAGGAGCGCGAGACCCGCGGGTTCATCTCGATTGTAACCATCCGTCCGTCTTGGGGGTTGACGGCAAACTGGATGTTGGAGCCACCGGTTGTAACGCCGATTTCTCGAATCAACGCCAAGGCGGCGTTACGCATCTTCTGATATTCTTTATCGGTCAAGGTCTGGGCTGGCGCAACCGTGATGCTGTCCCCCGTGTGAACGCCCATGGGATCAAAATTCTCAATGGAACACACAACAACGACGTTGTCCTTGTTGTCCCGCATGACCTCGAGCTCATATTCCTTCCAACCTTCGATCGATTCTTCAATGAGAATCTCATGGATCATACTGCTTTCCAACCCCAACGAGGCGACCTTTTCCAATTCATCGGTGTCCCGGGCAATACCGCCTCCGGTTCCTCCTAACGTGTAGCTGGGACGGATGATCAAAGGAAAACCGATCTCAACGGCCGCTTTTCTGGCCTCCTCCAGATTGTGGGCAAAGCTGCTGCGGGGAACATCCAAGCCGATTTTGAGGGCGGATTTTTTAAAGCATTCCCGATCCTCGGCCTTCTTGATCACCTCATAATCGGCGCCAATCATCTTGACCTGATACTTCTTCAGAACCCCGGTTTCATAAAGCCGCACCGCGATATTGAGGGCGGTCTGTCCGCCGAGGGTCGCCAAAAGCGCATCGGGGCGTTCCTTCTCAATAATGCGCTCGATAAATTCCGGGGTCAAAGGCTCCAGGTAGGTGTGCTGCGCCATCTCGGGATCGGTCATGATCGTCGCGGGATTGGAATTGGCCAAAACGATTTCATAACCTTCTTCCCTCAGGGCCTTGCAGGCTTGAGTTCCGGCATAATCGAATTCACAGGCCTGTCCGATCACGATGGGGCCGGAGCCGATGAGCAAGATTTTCTTGATGTCAGTGCGACGGGGCATCGTTCTTAGAAATCACTAGGTCACAAGGTCACCAGTCACAACGTCACAGGTTAAAAACTCTTGTAAAAATTCCAAAGCAGAGCTCCAACTTTTCCATTACAATCCTTTTCCTTGTGACCTTGCCCGCCCTGGATTGTCCTATCATTGGCGGGCCAGGGTGACATTGTGACTTGTGACCCATTGCTTCATCATCTCAATAAACTCCCCAAACAAATACTGCGCGTCCGTCGGGCCGGGGCTTGCTTCCGGATGATACTGAATGGAGAAAAGCGGAAACTTTTTATGACGCAGCCCTTCGACGGTTTGATCATTCAAGTTGGTGTGAATCACCTCCACGTCCTCTTTGTTCAGGGTCTTAAAATCAACGCAGAACCCGTGGTTCTGCGAGGTGATGCCGATCGTGTTGTGCGTTAAATCCTTGACCGGATGATTGGCCCCGTGATGGCCGAATTTTAATTTGTACGTTTTCCCACCGAGGGCCAAGCCAACGATCTGATTGCCCAGGCAGATCCCAAAGGTGGGAATTTTTCCCAAGGCCTCGCGGACAAGCTTGATGACATCCGTCACAACCGCCGGATCGCCTGGGCCATTGGAAATGAAAAGCCCGTCGGGATGAATGGCCATGACCTCGGAGAGGCTCGTGTGCGCCGGGAACACATGCACTTCACACCTCAACTTCGCTAAAATCCGTAAGATGTTGAATTTGATGCCGCAGTCGATCGCCGCCACTTTAAATTTCGGCGGCCCTTCGGATTTCCAGGCGTACTTTTCTTTCGTTGTGACCTCATCCACCAAATTCCAGCCGACCATATTGGGGGCTGCGGCCAATTTTCGGGACAGGCTCTGGGGATCAAAATCTTGGGTGGAAATGATTCCCTTCATGGCCCCGGAAAGCCGCAGGTGCCGGGTGAGGGCCCGCGTGTCAACCCCCTCGATGGCGATCACTCGATCGTGGTTGAGGTATTCCAGCAGGCTCTGGGTGGCCCGGAAATTGGAATGGTGGCGGCAGAACTCTTTGACCACGAACCCGCGCACGTGGATTTTATCCGATTCAATGTCTTCGTTATTGACACCGTAATTGCCGATCAAAGGATAGGTCATGACCACAATCTGGCCCGCATAAGAGGGATCGGTCAAGATCTCCTGATAACCGGTCATGGCCGTATTGAAAACGACCTCGCCAGTCGTCTCCCCGGTTGTGGCCAGAGATTCTCCTATAAAACTGATTCCATCTTCCAGATAAAGAATGGCTTTGGGCATACGGAATCCGTCGGGTTTATGAACTTAAAAGGGCTGATCCATGAATGTGTGTTAAAAATAAAGTGTGGGATTATGCCGAGGCACCCCCCTCCAAGAATATATCGGGGTCGGTGCAGGACAGGAAAGAATTTCTTCCAGGCCTTAAACACTATAACATCC
>CAZNDW010000059.1:0-8083 GCA_964571895.1 uncultured Planctomycetales bacterium | reverse complement strand
GGAGTATTCGGGCAAGATGAATTGACTTTTTCCGGAGATAACGGAATCAAGGCCTACCCTCGGGGCTGAGAGGGTGGGTGCGGATAGACTCACAATCAACCACACACTGACCCAAAGATTGAATAGAATTTTAGAAAGTTGCTTCATCGTCATTATGGTCGAATTTATTGGCAATAAAACGCTTGATGCCTTTCCAGGAGATCTCAATACCCTGTTCGTTAATCGCGGTGATGGCCCAATCCTCGATTTTATCCCCCACACCAACAATTTTTTTATTGACAATCGCCTGCGGCTGATCGGTGTCCCAGACCAATCCGGAGATGGTTATCGCTGGGAGATTAACCGCAGCTTGCGCTCGAGGCGGTTCCCCTCGAGGGAGGATCGGCACAACAGGCCCTTGCGATTGTACCTCGATTTCCATCGGGGGCGGAGGAGGTACAGGGAGCTGCTGGGTAAATGGATTTTTTAAGGAGTCCAGACCGGAGGCAAGGTCTTTGAGGAGGTCTTGCGGCGACGCTGGCAAATTCGAGGTGTCTTCTTCTGCCCAAACGATCGAATTCCCAGATGATAATCCCGGAAGAGCCATAGCGGAAAGCAGCACAATAAAACCGCTGAGGATTGCAGATCGTGTGTCATTGCGCCTGCCCTGGCAGGCAGGCCAGGGAGGAGTGTTTTTCAACGACGAAGCAATCTTTCTAATAGATAATAAGATTGCTTCCCCCCGCTGCTGTCTTGCGACAGCAAGACGCGGGGGTCGCAATGACACGAATTGGGACAGTAATGAATGAAAAATTCTTTTCATTTCTTAAAATAAATTGCGGTTATTTCCATCTGGGCATAGAGTTTTTCCTGTCCAGACTGTTGTGTCCCCGGGCCCTGCCGGATCGATTGGCTAGAGCCGGAGAATCGATCCACCCTCAAATTATAGGGTGAGGTCTCAATATCATAGACAAAAAGCCAGAGGTCTTGATAGCTGTCGGCAGAGATGTTCAAAAGGACGCTGCTTTTTTCATAAAGAGCCTGACTCTGCGATCCGGCTGGCAGAAATGATTCAATCCGTACCTTACGCTTTTCAGCGAAATCGTTTAACTTATCGATAATATTCGAGGGGGCTATTCCCTCCGGCAGGGCTTTCACAAATCCATCCAATTCTTGAGCAGCCTTTTCGTGCTGGCTGATGGCTTCTATTTTTTGCTCAAGATCCGCAACGCGCGTTTTCAAAACTACAGCCTCATGCTGCCTATCGGAATAGATTCGAAACATAAGAAAGAAGCTAAAGAGCACAAGCGCCAGATTGGCTGCGATATCTTGACGCTGCGTCAGGATCCTCTTAAAACTGGCGAGATCGATCGATTTAAGGTCAATATTGATATTCTTGAGATCCATAAAATTCATAAGGGTCCTATCCCTACAGATACTTTGCAAAGATAAGCACCCCCAGAGGCTCTCTTTAAAGAGAAACTCATTTGCAGTCAATCCTAAAAAACGTGACCGTATTTTCATCCAAGGCCTGTGTCTGGGCCGTCACCAGATCGATGTCGTCGAAAAAGCCGGCAAAATCCTTATTCTCTTTTAACCTCGAAACAAGGGTCTTGACCATTCTAATCTGCTGGCTGGAATTCCGATCGAAGGCATAACCGCTCAGGGCAACCAGCACCTTGAATAATCTTTTTTGTTGGGTCTCGCTTGCAGCTTTGTCCTCGGACTCTGCGGGGGCAAGGTATTGAATAGACAAGTCCTTAAGCCAAATCCCTTCCGGCAGAAGCTGAGGAATCATCTTCAAAAAAAACGCCACTTGACTCTCGGTCCGCACATTCTTATAGGCGACCAGCTTTTCGGAAATCTCTTGGCTTTTCTCTTTTATCTCATCGCGGCTTAAACCTTGAAAAGAAGCCTGTTTTTGAGAAAGACCGGCTAGCTTATTTTTGTATTCGCGGACCTGCCGGTCAAACAAGAAAAACGCCCCCGCAACCAACGCGGTACAAAGGATAATAACCTTCACCAAAGATCCATAATTGAGCGGGACCTTCTCTTCTTTCGCGGCGGCCTTCGCCTGCTGCCCCATTTTCCGGGAAAAGATAAAGTTTCCGGGGAGAGAAACCGCATCCGTCAACCCGATCCCGTAGGCATACAGAAGATCGGTGCTCGTGGAGAGGGGTGTATTTAGAATCGCTGTCGTCTTCACGGACTGAACCGGCAGGCCCAATTCTTTCTCTAAACTTTGCGAGAAGGGATCTGATTCGGAGCTGGACAAAACAATAATCCCATCCACTTTCGCCGGCGTGTATTGCCGTCCATAATAATCTAAAGATATTCTGATTTCATTAAATAAACGGGCGGTAAAAGTTTCCTTGTCCATCTCTTCTTTCTGGAGCTCCGGGACCAATTGAAAATCTCGGACGAACTCGGGAATCCCGCCATCGACAACAACAATCTGGCCTTCCCTCTCATGGATTTGGATCAGCGCAATCTTCTTTTTGTCTTTGGTAAGAGCTTTTTTAAAGGTGAGGGCCCGGATCAAACTGACCGGTGCGGGCTCGATGAAAACCACATGCAATCCGGATTGTTCGATGAGAGAGCAGTAATCTTCCAAAACATCATATTTGATAGCAGCAAAAAGAATCCGGATCAAGCGTGTGGTTTTATCATTGAAGGGGATCTCATGATAGGCATAAGCCAATTCCGAGAGTTTAAAGGGGATATATTTTCGTGATTCGAACTCAACGACCCCTTTGATTTCCTGAGGATTCATCCAGGGGATGACAAAGGAACGGAAGATAATATCCTTGGAAGGCAAGGACAGACTCGCATCGATGGTTGCGATTTTGTGCTCCTGCAGGGAGTTGGAAAGAACGGACATGAGGCCCATGCGTTCCGGGGCCTTCTTCTGGGACAGATCCTCCGGACCCTCCGGGCTGGCGGGATAAGCTGTAAAGAACTGACGGGGCAGCTGGTTTTCTATTTCCACGACGCTCACGGAACGGCTGCCCCAAAAAATACCCAAATGTTTTTTGGCGGCCATATCTAATTTTCCAGTTTCTTCATTCTAAAGAGATCTCCCGTGCAAATATTTTATAGTAAATATTTTATAATAATAGAAAATTTTAATATTTTTATTTTATTTTTGAGAGAAGAGCTTTCGGACAGGCTTTTTAAGGCGGGTTAAGCGAGTTAACCCCATAAAGATGGACCGCCGACTTCGTCGGCGGCTTTCCCTCTACGGGGTTAATGAGAAACGGTAACGTCGTAGCGTTGGGTATTGTTAGGGCCCGCGCCGCTGCCAACGGGGGTGACCGTCACGGAATATGTTTTTTCATCTAAGGTGATAGACTGAGGGCCGATCGCGCCTGTTCCATTGAATAGAGAGTTATAATTAAGCCAGAAATTTCCCTTGCCATATTGTTCGGCCTTCATCCGATCCACCTGCCGTCTTCCTAAAGTGACTTGGCTGACATTGATGCTCAAGACACTGATCGCAAAAACCATCATAATAATGGAAATGACCATGACGCTGATCAAGACGACCCCTCTCTCGGAGCGATCAACGGCTTTAAACATAGGATGCATTTTATCCACCTTTCTCATAAGTCCTTTCTTGTCTTGGGTCCTTCCAAGCTAATATAGCTTCGACACCGAGGACAAATTTTGAAATTGTCCTGACCGTAATCAAAAAAAAGATAAATACAGTAAGGACACCGCTGAAGAAATTCCGCCTTGTTAAAAGGATCCTGCTCCTCTCCTCTAAAGTAATTATAAAACATCCAATGCCCAATCACAAGGACGACCACACAAAAAAGATAAACGGCAACGGCCAGAAAAAAATCTATTTTTATCATTGGCCCCTGCCCCGCCTCAAGTCCCACAGCTTGGGTGAGGATGGAGAAAGCCGTAACGGCGCGTAGGCGGGCTTGTTGAGATCTCCCCTCAAATCGCTTTCCGAAGCGGACCCGCCTTCTTGGGTCTCCCTTCCGATCCCCTGGGCCAGAAGGGGTTTCCAGACGACTTTCCCCAACGATCGAAGCTGGCTGGAGAAAGACGGCTTCTCAACCAAGACAACCGGCGAAGTCCGGCCGGTTAGTAGAACAGAGGTTTCGTAAACCGGGATGTCGACCGCAGCCAACGCGTGATCGAGATGGGAAACGAGAAAATCCTGCTCTTGGAGAATGGATCCCAAAAACACGAAAAACGGCCGGGGATTCCACGGCCGGACATTAAAAGAAAAAATAATGCTCCCCAACAGAAGGGCGTGAAAAAGGCAGGACGCCACAATGGCCTTGAGGACGCTCGCCTCTCGGCCTGCCCGCCGATTGGATATGGATTTGGCAGGCGGGCCTGCCTCGCCTGCTCGGCAAGGCGGGCGAAGCCGAGGGCCGGGGCGCCTCGTCTCTGAAAAAAGATCCATTACTTTTCTTGGTCGGTAGCGATGTTGATCCTTTCAATCCCTAACTCGCGGCACAGATCCCAGATATCCACGACACGCCCCACCGAAGAGCGCCGGTCGGCCTTGATCAAGATGGGACGATTTTTATGGGCCGAGCGGCTGAGCTCCTGGCGTAGCTCTTTGATGGTTGTGATTTTATTGTTCCAGTAAATCACATTCTCACCGGTCACCGTGATCGTAAAATTTTCTTCTTTGATGATGTCGCTGGTGATGGCCTTGGGAAGCCTCACATCAATGCCGGATTGAAACGTAAAGGAAGAGGTGAGCATAAAAAAGATCAAAAGCTGGAAGATCACATCAATTAAAGGGGCGATGTTGATTTGCTCCAAGCCGACGCTTTCAACTTGGGTGTGTCGTTTGAATTTCAACTTAAAGCACCCCCTTTAGCCGTTTGGGCCTCCAAAAGCTGAGACAAAAAATTGACCAGCTCCGTGGCTGCCCTCTCCATCTCCAAAACGATCGCATTCACCCGGCTCACACAATAGTTGTAAGCGACAAAACTGGGGATTGCCACAATCAAGCCGGCCACGGTGGTGATCAGGGCCTCCCAGATGCCTCCGGCCAGATCGCCCGGCGTTACGGGATTGTTGGAGGTGGCCCGGATTTGAATGGTGTGAAAGCTCCCCGTCATCCCGGTGACGGTCCCCAGGAGACCCAAAAGAGGGCTGACATTGGCGATGGTGGCCAAGGCGCTGAGGCGTTTTTCCAGCCTCGGGATTTCAAAAAGACTCACGTCTTCCATCGCCTCTTTGATCTCGTCGCGGGAGGTCCCGAATCTCAGGATCCCGGCTTTTAAAATTTTCGCAACCGGGGAAGGATTGGCCTCGCACAGCGCCACCGCTTCTTTAACACGGCTGTTCTTCAAAAGATCAAAAATCTCGTGTTTGAGCTTGGGGGTATTGGTTGAGATCATAAAAAAATACCAGAGCTTTTCAATGACAATCCCAACGGCCAAAATCGAACACAGCAAAATCGGGACCATGACGGGCCCGCCGGCCAAAAATAATTTCCAGGCATTGATTTCCCAAATACTCATCGTGAGCCTCCTCTTTTACCCCGTAGAGGACAAGGGAATGCCTTCTTTACGGGGTTGATGTTTTCGCAACTCCTTCTAATTCTTCTTGACCTCCGAAGATCCGGGGGTGTTGTCCCTAATCCATTCCAATCGTTCCTGGGCGAATTTCACCTCATCGGTGCCCAGATCCATCACCTTCTGATAAGTGGTCTTGGCGTTTTCCCAATCGCCTTTATCCTCGAAGATCCTGGCCACCCGCAGATACGCCTTGGTCACCCAAAGAACCTCCTGGCTGTACAGATAAGGGATCTTCAGATACGTCGCCACGGCCTGATCGGATTGATTGAGTATCTCATAAATATCTCCGATACAAAATTGGATCTCGGCATTCTTAAACTCACTGAAGCCCAAATCCGAGCTCAGGGCATTCTGATAGGCCTCAACCGCCTTGTCGTATTTTTGATTGGCCTCATAAATCCGGGCGATCTTAACATACGCATCCCGCTTAAATTCCGCAGAACCGGCCGCGATCTTAAGGTACATCTCAATAGCCCCTTCCTGATCCAGCTCTTGAGAAAATATATCGGCAATCGCCAATTGGACTTTTGCGGTGAGCTCCTTATCCAAAGGGGCCTCAATGAGCCTGAGGTGATCAAGGGCCTTGTCCAAGAGCCCCTTGGCTTCATAAGCCTGAGCGATCTCGAAATGGGCGACCGTCACTTTTTCGCTCGCGGGGAATTCATCGATCAGCTGCTGATAGGTGAGAATGGCGCTGTCAAAATCAGACGATTCCAAATAATGGCTCCCCAGCCACAAGAGCGCCTCTTGAGCGGAGATGGTTTTGGGATATTTGTAGAGGATGATTTTTATTTTTTTGATGGCTTCTTTCTGGTCACCCAAGTTATAAAGCGCTTTGGCAACGCCCAATTGGGCGTCTCTGGTTAAGGTCCCTTGATCGGGAAAATTTTTGGTGATCTGCTCGAAAATCTTAAGGGCCCCTCCATAATCCCGGCCGTTGAACAGGGACAACGCGAGAACGTAGTTGGCCTCGGCCAGAAATTCATGGTTTTTAGGGGCGCCCTTCAAAAAATCCTCCAGGGCTTGACGGGCCGCGGCCCAATCCCCCTTTTTGAAATAAGTCAGTCCCAGATAATAACTGGCTTCTTTCAAATATTTGCTTTGGGGAAAGTTGGCTGTCAGGGTCTTTAAAGAAAGCAGGGCCCCGTCGATCTTGTCCATCTTAAGGAGACTGATGGCCTGCCGGTACTGCACGTAATCGGTGTAAAGGCTGTCGGGGTAATCGCGAAGGATCCGGTCATAAACATCCAAGGCCTTTTCCAGATTTCCAATGTCTTGATAGGCGTCTCCTATCTGGGTGAGGGCGCTCACTTTGACGATTTTGTTGTCGGTTTGATCCATGATCTCCTGAAAGCTTTGGATGGAGGAATCCACTTGACCCTCTTTGAGGTAGGTCCAGGCCAGTCCAAATCGGGCCTTTTCCACAATCGGATAGGCCTCCGGGATCTTGGAAAACTTTTCAATCACCGTCTGATAAGCTGCAATCGCCTTGGGATAATCTTTGAGGGCGTATAAGATGTTGGCCTTTCCCAAGCAGGCGTCGGAGAGCCTGGGGCTCTGGGAAAAATTCTGGATGATCTGCTCATACGCTTTCAGGGCCTCTGCTTCTTGGTTCATTTCCGAGAAAAGGCTCGCCTGTCCCAAATAGACGTCATCCGAGACAATCCCTTTGGCCTGCGAGAGGGCCAGCGCTTCTTCAAACAATTTGCGCGATTGTTCAAACTCCTCCACCCTCAAATAGCTCCACCCTCCTCCCACCTTGGCCAGGACGATCAATTTGGGGTCTTGGGAGATCCCTGCGGCCTTCTCATAATAGGAAATCGCCGAACGAAAACTATCGAGATAATAATAGGATTCCGCGGTATAAAAGTAGGCCTGATCGTGACGATTGGATTGCGGGAACTTCAGAACATAATCTCTAAAATACTCAATGGCCTGATCATAATGGGCCAGATTATAGGCGCACTCCCCCAGCTTGAAGGAGCTGTCTTCGCTCAAGACGTGGGAGGGAAATTTGGAAATGAGCTTTTGAAAATGCCCGATGGCGGTCTCGTATTTCTTTTGCTCCCAAAAAATCCAGGCCAAAGAATAGGTGGCTTGGGGCGTATAGATGGAATCCGGATAGACATCGATCACTTGGCGATAATGATGTTCGGCTTGAGGATAGTCGTTTCCTTTCAAATAGGTTTCTCCCAGCCAAAAGAGGGTCGCATCCCGGAATTCCGTATACTTGAGGAGCTCCGCAAAGACCTCAAAGGCCTTTAGATACTGGCCCTTGAAAAAATAGCATTGCCCCAGAAGGAGATTGGCCTCCAGACGTTTTTCACTGGTTGGGTACTCTTTGAGAAAATCTTGAATATAGCGGAGGGCCACATCATAAAAACCGTCGTCAAAGGCCTTTTGGGCAATGAGAAAAAGTTCCTTCCCCTCGGTGGCGGCTCTTGCTTCGGGGTGGGGGAGGAAGGCCTCTATGATAAAAATGGTGAGAATAAAACCAAAGACGTATTTCAAAAAAAATTTTCGCTGGATCATGGCGCCTATTATAACAC
>CAZNDW010000058.1:0-8281 GCA_964571895.1 uncultured Planctomycetales bacterium | reverse complement strand
CGCAGCCCTATGGTACCCGAAGAAAAACCGAAAGTCAACAGGTTTTTGTTTGACAATTTATGGTGGCATGATAACATTTATTTAAATAGTCTTTCTGAATTGCAGAATTTAATTGTAACCAGTTTATAGCAATAAAATGTCAAAGGGGCTACCCAAACCATTGGGCGAAACTAAAAATTTGGTGCAATGTTTTCGCTCAGAACGTTATATAGTGGCTGTAGAGACTGCTTCTTCTCGCTGTAAAATGTTCCAGGTTATGTTCCAGAAAAAGGACGGTAGCCTATTTGTGAATTTCCCATATTTTAAACACGGCGAGGGTATAGTAAGCCTCGTTACATGGACACCAGAGAACCCACCACCGGCAAACTTGAGCCTGGAACCAGGTGGGAAGATAACATCTCATCGAGTGAAGTATTCTCATCATCCCAATGGACGAGCTCACTTCTCGCAAGATGGGAGGGTATTGACAGCAATAAAAAAACAAGCTGTGCCGATCAATGAGATCCAAGGACACGTATTCACCATTCAACTCCAGGGACTTGGTTGCTTTGAGCCGCTTGAGCCGGCAGCCGAAACGCCACTTGCTACGACTAAACATATAACCCTTAAATTCCCCTTTAGTAGCGAGGAGCCTGAAGCTATAAAATTTGTAGGGTTCTGGTATCCACAGGATGCAATTTTAAACAGGTTAACCTCTGGAATTGTTGGTCCAATGATGACTTTAAATACCCGAAATGGCAAATCATATAGGGCATTTATATGCTCCGCCCCTCATGGACATGCTGGTGAGGAAAGAATCCTAGCTCTTGCTTATGAAGGCATTCCAAGGTTAGATAAGGGTGGAGAGGCCGCCTTAACGTTTATCGGCGGTTTTGATAGACCAGAAATCGTTAATGATCTGACTAAAACAACAACATTCTTGGCTTTGTGGTACCCTGTTACGAATGCTGATGAATTAACAACACGACTGGGCAGCATAGACTTTAGGGAAATATGAGTAAATACGACAGTATAAAATTTTTGAAAGAAACTAAAGCAAGAAAGACGCATATTTGCGAAAACTGTGGAAAAGAAATTAATAAAAGCGATGTTTATTTTAGAGAAAATATCGGAAAAATTAATGCAATAGGAGTGCAGCTCAAAAAATTCTGCTACAAATGTGGTAAAGAATTAGTCGGAAAACGCAATATTCTTTCTGGCCAATCTTGATCAATGCCCAAACCCCACGCCATCATTGTCCACGGCATCGGAAGGCTGAACCCGGGTATGCTGCGGGGCTTATCAAGGCCCTTTAAAAGAAATTCAGCGGACATGTTCGTAAAATCCTCAGGACAAACGATGACTATGCTGGCGGTTTACTGTAACAAAAAATTACACACTATTGACATAATATATAACATATTGTATGATTTAATAGATTCGACAAGCCCCGCCCAAGGCGGGGCTTGCTCACCACAAGCTAAACCGAAGGAGTGATGCTTATGGACGGATTTAACAAAAAACTCGGGGAGATAATAAAGGATTTGAGAATGCGCTTGGGCTGGTCGCAAGAGCGGCTTGCTCTCAAAATGAGCTTGAATCGAGTTTCGTTATCTCAGCTTGAGAATGGTCAAAGAGAAGTGAGCGCCGAAGAAATTTTAAAATTCTCTCAAGTTTTTAATGTTCCCGTTGATAGCCTTCTTAATTTACGCCAGGATATTAAAGTGGTCCTTGAGCCCAAGAAGCAAAAAGCTTCTGTTAAAACCAGAGAAAAGAAGCCTGCCTACCGGACAGGCAGGCAGGAACTGCGCATTGATGTTCCTCAAAAGAATATTGAAAAATTTAAAGAGGTCCTTCTCTACATCCTTAATAGAGTCGGTTCGAAATCGAACGTCGGAGAAACAGTTCTTTATAAATTGCTGTATTTTGTTGATTTCGACTATTATGAAAAATACGAAGAGCAGTTGATCGGCGCCACTTATCAGAAAAATCATTATGGGCCGACACCGAAAGAGTTTTCGAAGATTGTTCAGGAGATGGACGGAGAAGATTTGGTAAAGGTTGAGGACAAATATTTCCAGTATCCTCAGACGAAATATTTGCCTAAAAGAAAACCTGATTTGGATAAATTGACCCCGAAAGAGATTGAACTGATCGATGAGGTTTTAAACAGATTATCCGATATGAACGCCCAGCAAATCAGCGAATATTCCCATTACGATGTTCCTTGGCTCACGGCCGAAGAAGGAGGAATCATCAAATACGAGTCTGTGTTTTATCGTACACCGGCTTATTCAGTGAGGCCTGCCTGACGGCAGTCAGGGATTACAGTGGAGATGCCGCAGCCAAAGCCGATATTCAATGAAGTCACATTCCTTCCAGAATTCGAAAAAGACTTTAAAAAACTCAAACGATTTCGAACCCTTCGCGAAGATCTGCAAAATTTTATAGAGACTCAGTTAAAACTACTCCACAAAGACAAAATAGACAATTGGGGTGCTTTGAGGATTCCCAATTTAGGCGCCGATTATCCTTTAATTTATAAGGCGAGGAAATTCGCTTGTAAGGCCTTAAAAGGAAAGGGCTCAAATAGCGGGATCAGGATCATCTATGCCTATTTTGAAGATAAAGACAAGGTCGAATTCATTGAGATCTATTACAAGGGTGATCAGGAAAACGAAGATCGAGAAAGAATATTCAACTATCTTAAAGGAAAAGCGATCGGGAAGGCAGGGACGGGAGGAACGGAACGGCGTTGCTAAAATACCATAAGATATTATCAATAAATAGGATATGGAATAAAATAGGCCCGGGTCGCAGTTAAATTTTTTTCACAGACATTCCTGCTACCAGTAGCAGGAATGTCTAAGTTAGCCTGATCCCGTTCGGATGCTAGGCCGCAGCCTCACGAGGTCAATTCGCCCCCGCCACAACTTAAGACGGGTAACGTCAAATAAATTGTGTAAATTGGGTTAAAGGTTTCTCTTGCCATTTGGAGTTCATTGCCTCTCAATCAATTTACACACAATAGGGTATATCACCCAGTTGGGAGTCTCGATTGACACCCCCTAGCTTTTTCTATATAATGTCCTTCTTCGCCAAATTGCTTTCGCATTTGGCTTCGCCGGACTATCCGCCGAAGTCCGTTTTCGTCCCGCCTTTAGCGGGACTTCGCCGGACCAGGCGAAACTTAAATGAAGACTGGCTAAACACGAAAGTAATTTAGCGAAGGCGGATGAAGCCTTCAATTCTTCATTTTCTGAAATTTTTCATAGGGAAAACCCCCACATGGAACTCAGCCAAATCAAGCGCGTTAGAATAGAAAAACTCAAAAATCTGCAGGCGAAAGGGATCCTCCCCTACGGCGGCCGGTTCGAATGCTCCGGGCCGATCAGCCAGGTTTTGAATCATTTTGAAGACGACAAAAAGGTCACTCTCGCCGGCCGGGTGACCGCCCAGCGTAAGCACGGCAAAGTGATCTTTATGGATTTGGAGGACCAAACCGGAAAGATTCAGCTCTATCTCAAAGCCGAGATCGTCACGCCGGGGCATTTTGAGATCGTCCAGGAGATGGATATCGGGGATATTGTCGGTATCTCCGGAGAGCTCTTTAAGACCCAGAAGGGCGAGAAAAGCGTGCGGGTGCTGAAGCTCACCGTCTTGGCCAAGTCCCTGATGAGTCTGCCGGAGAAGTGGCACGGCCTTAAAGATGTGGAGACCCGCTACCGCCAGCGGTATGTGGATTTGATTGCCAATCGTGAGGTCCGGGAGCTTTTCATCAAGAGAAGCCGGATCATTTCGTATATCCGCTCGTTTTTGGACAGACGGGGATTCCTGGAGGTCGAAACCCCGATCCTTCAGCCGATCGCGGGAGGCGCCCGCGGGCGGCCGTTCAAGAGCTTTCACGAGACCTATGAGATGGAGGTGTACCTGCGGATTGCTCCGGAGCTTTATCTCAAGCGGCTTTTGGTGGGGGGCTTGGAGAGAATCTACGAGATGAACCGCAATTTCAGAAATGAGGGGATCTCCCCGCGGCATAACCCCGAATTCACGATGCTCGAGGTCTATCAGGCCTACGGCGATTACGAAGATATGATGCGCTTGACCGAAGATCTGGTGAGCTCGCTCGTCAAGGAAATCACGGGCAATCTTAAGGCGGTTTATCAAGGGAAAGAGATTGATTTTACTCCTCCGTGGCCAAGACGCTCCTTTGCGGCGATTGTGAAGGATCGATTCGGCATAGCCCCCGAGGACAGCGCCCCCACGATGCTCAAGAAAGTCAAAGCCAAACGAGGCCCGGTCAAGGTGGAGCAACTGACCCGCTCGGCGGTCATGAAAATCGTAGAGGACCTGCTGGAGGAAGAGGCGACGGTCAATCCGCTTTTTTTGACCGATTATTTTACCTTTTTAAGCCCCTTGGCCAAAACGAAACCCGACGAGCCTCTTTTGGCGCAGCGTTTCGAATTCTTTGTGGCAGGCCTCGAGGTGGGCAACGCCTATTCGGAGCTCAACGATCCTTTGGAGCAGCGAAGACGCCTGACGGAAGACCGCGAAGATGATCCCGAGGATTCGGCCCGGGCCATCGATGAGGATTTCCTGACAGCTCTTGAATACGGCATGCCCCCGGCCGGGGGGTTGGGGATCGGGATCGATCGTCTGGTCATGATCTTAACCGACAGCCCTTCCATCCGGGATGTGATTTTGTTTCCGCTCTTGAAGCCGGTGGAGAAGACTTGAATGAAATACGAAAGCTGGATCAGCTACCGCTATTTGACCGCGGCCAAAGACCGTTTTCTTTGGATCATCAATCTGATTTCGATCGCGGGTATTGCGATCGGCGTGATGGCGCTGATTGTGGTGATCGGCGTGATGACGGGCTTTGACCAAGAGCTGCGCGATAAGATCATCGGGACCAACGCCCATATCGTTATCGAAAAAGAAACCGGCATCGCCGATTATGGGGCCGTGCAAGACACAATCAAGAACCTCCCCGGAATTCAAGGCACAACTCCTTATATTCACGGCAATGTCTTTTTAGAGGCCGACGGCCGGGCCATGGGGCTGATTGTGCGGGGGATCGATCCCGCAACCGAATCCACCGTCACCCGAGTGAACGAATATTGGGCCGATGGCAATCTCGCGACGGATCTTAAAGAAGACACTATCTTGATCGGCAGTCAATTGGCGAGTTTCTGGGGATACACCAAAGGCGACACCCTCACGGTGATCTCACCGGTGGCGGGGACCGCCAGCAAAAGCTGGCGTCATCCGTTGCAGGTGGCGGGGATTTTCACCTCCGGGATGTACGATTACGATATGAATCTGGTTTTAGTCCCCTTGAAGACGGCCCAAGAGATTTTTTCTTTTCCCCCAAGTCTCGTCAGTGGCATCGCCGTTAAGCTGGACAATGTTTATGACGCCCCGCATCTTAAAGAAGAGATTTATCAGAAGATCGGCTTCGCCTATGTGGTGCGGACTTGGATTGAAACCAACCAGAATTTTTTTGCCGCTTTACGTCTTGAAAAATTCGCCATGTTTGTTATCCTAACATTGATTGTGCTGGTTGCCTCTTTTAACATTGTCAGCACCTTGATTGTGACCGTCACCAGCAAAATCAAGGATATCGGCATTTTAAAGTCGATGGGGGTGCCCAGAAGCGCGATCCGCAGGATCTTTACGTTTAGTGGCCTTTATATCGGTTGCGTGGGGACGTTTTGGGGCCTCATCGGAGGCGTTGCCTTAAGCCTGGCTCTTAAAAAATATCAGTTTATTAAACTGCCGCAGGAGATTTATTATATTGACCGTTTGCCGGTCATCTTGCAGTTGGGTGATCTTTTAATCATCGTGGGATCTTCTTTGGTCATCAGTTACTTGGCGACTGTGTATCCGGCCGCGAAAGCGGTCTCCCTGGAACCGGTCGAGGCCTTAAGGTATGAATGATGTTGGAAGCGGTCAATATCCACAAGACATACGGGGAGGGTTCTCATAAACTGCATGCCCTTAAGGGCGTTGATTTGACTATTAAAGAAGGCGATATCCTTTCCATCATCGGCCCCTCGGGCGCGGGAAAATCCACGCTGCTGCACATCCTGGGCGGTTTGGAGCGGCCGATCCAAGGCCAAGTGATCTTAGAAGGCAAAGATATTTATCGCTTCAGCGACGATGAACGCTCGAGGCTAAGAAATAGAAAGATCGGCTTTATTTTTCAGTTTTATCATCTGCTGGCGGAGTTTACGGCTTTAGAGAATGTGCTGTTGCCGGCTTTAGTCCAAGGGCAGTCGGAAACCTCCGAGTCGAAAGAGACAAGGGCCCTGGATTTGCTCGATCGCGTGGGATTGTCTGCCCGAGTGAGCCATAAGCCTTATCAACTCTCCGGCGGCGAACAGCAGAGAGTGGCCATTGCCCGCTCCTTGATCAACGATCCTAAGATTATTTTTTGCGATGAGCCGACGGGAAATCTGGATTCCGAGACCGGGGAGGAGATCATCGAGCTTCTGATGACTTTAAATAAGATCCATCGGCAGACTTTGGTCATTGTGACCCACGATGAAAAGATTGCGAAGCGGTCCCATAAGATCCTGCATATGCGGGATGGGAGATTGGTTTAGAAAGGGAAAAGAATGCCGAAACGTTTTAAAGATTGGCTGATGCAGTCTGAGAATGATTTAGAACATGCCAAGAAATCAGTAAAAGTCGGTGATTACGATTGGGCCTGTTTTGCCTGTCAACAGAGCGCGGAAAAGGCTATGAAAGGACTTTATGATTTTCTCGGTGGCGAGGGATGGGGGCATGTGATCGTCAAGCTCTTGAAGGAGTTGCCTCCCGACCGGATTAAGGTTTCAGAAGGGCTTTTGGAGAAGGCGGTCTTTTTGGATAAACTCTATATCCCTACACGTTACCCGAATGGGTTTGCAATGGGAGCGCCGTTAGAGTATTACACGGCCAAAGACGCTCAGGAGGCAATCCATCATGCCGAAGATATTTTTTCCTTCGTCAAGACCTGTATTTCTTGATGAGAAAAAGATTGTGGCCTCTCTGAAAGGTCTGGCGAAGCGTTTGGCAGAAGCGAACTCCAGGATTCAAAAGATTTATTTGTTTGGTTCCTTGGCGTGGGGAAATGCAGGGCATCATAGTGATGCCGATATTTTTATTGTGCTTAAGCATGATCCCCGTTCCATGAAAGAGAGGCTGGATGAGTTTATTTTGAAAATGGCTGAGGCGCCGGTTCCCGTGGACGTTTTAGTCTATACACAGGATGAGTTAAATCAAGCCTTAGCACGGGAAAACCGATTTCTGCAGAAGATTGTTGCCAGCGGCAAGATTCTTTATTCTATAACTTGAGCGAGGGAAGGACATCATGAAAATCTATTTAAACGGCCGGTTCGTGGAGAAAGATCAGGCGAGGATTTCGATTTTCGATCATGGGTTCTTATACGGAGACGGGGCCTTTGAAGGCATCCGATCGTATTCGGGTTTGGTCTTTAAATTGAATGAGCATATCGACCGGCTTTTTGAAACGGCCCACACCTTGATGATTGAGATTGCCTTAGGGAAACAGAAGCTGCGCCATGCCGTCCTACAGACGCTCAAGGCCAATCATTTAAAAGACGCCTACATCCGGGTTGTCGTGACTCGGGGGGAAGGGGACCTCGGGCTGGATCCGCGAAAATGCCAGGGGAAATCCCACATCGTGATCATCGCCGATAAAATCACCCTTTATCCCCAGAAGCTTTACAAAGAAGGGATGGCCATCATCACGGTGCCAACGGTGAGGAATTTACCCGACGCCCTGAATCCCCAGCTCAAGAGCTTGAATTATCTCAATAACATCATGGCCAAGATCGAGGCTAATAACGGCGGCTTCAATGAGGCCATCATGCTGGATCATGAAGGGTATGTGGCCGAGTGTACCGGCGACAATATCTTCATCATCAAAAAGGGGATCCTCGCCACACCGTCTCAAAGCCGCTTAAGGGGAATCACCCGGGATACGGTTCTTCATCTTGCTTTGAAGAATCGTATTGCAACCCAAGAACGGCTGATCACCCGTCATGAGGTCTACAACGCCGATGAATGCTTTTTAACCGGCACCGCCGCGGAGATTATTCCGGTTGTGAAGGTGGACGGCCGCACGATCGGGGAGGGTCGTCCCGGCAGGCTCACGCTCCAGCTGATGAAATTATTTCGAGAGCTCACGAAGAAAGAGGGCGTGAGGGTAAGATAGATATGCAATGCGACGTCTGCGGGAAGAAGAAGGCCACGGTTCATTTGACGGAAATTGTCGATGAACAGATGACCGAGA
>CAZNDW010000057.1:0-8404 GCA_964571895.1 uncultured Planctomycetales bacterium | reverse complement strand
ACCATTTCCCCAAATTTACCCTTTCTGATCCGCCCCACGGCCTTGATCGCGGGGCTTCATCTCATAATTCCATTTCCATACGGCGTAAATGGCTGGATAGACCAAAAGCTCCATCACAAACGAGGTGAAAATCCCACCGACCATCGGAGCGGCAATCCGTTTCATCACATCGGCGCCCATCTCCCAACTGGCAGACCACATGATGGGCAAGAGCCCCATAAAAGTTGTTCCCACGGTCATCAGCTTGGGCCGGATGCGTTTGACCGCTCCCTGCACAATGGCCTCCTTAAGATCCGGAAACGTCCGCAGAACCCCTTTTCGTTTCGCTTCTTCATACGCCAGATCAAGGTACAAAAGCATAATGACGCCCGTTTCTGCATCAACGCCGGCTAAGGCAATCAAGCCCACCCATACGGCAATGGACATATTGTATCCCAAAGCCCATAACAGCCACAACGCGCCCACCAGCGAGAACGGCACCGCCAGCAGCACGATAGCCGTTTTCACGAGCGATTTGGTGTTGAGGTACAAAAGAAAAAAGATCACAAAAAGCGTCATAGGCACCACGACCAAAAGCCTCTGGGTCACGCGTTCCATATACTCATACTGCCCGCTCCAAACCAGCGCATAACCGACGGGCATCTTGAGCTTCTCTCGGACAGCTTGCTTGGCGCGGGTCACATAATGTCCAATGTCCTGGCCGGTCATGTCCACATACACATACCCTGCCAGAAGCCCATTTTCATTGCGGATCATGGCCGGGCCTGATCGTAAACTAATATCCGCAATTTGGATCAAGGGAATTTGCTGTCCCGATGGAGTCGCCACCAAAACACGTTTGAGTTTTTCCACGTCATCGCGCAGCTCCCGCGGATAACGGATATTGACCGGATAGCGCTCGCGGCCTTCGATCGTGGTTGTGATGTTTTCCCCGCCGATGGCGGACATGATCGTCATTTGAGCGTCTTCCACAGAAAGCCCGTAGCGAGCGAGCTCTTCGCGCTTTAGGTCGAAATCCAAAAAGTACCCCCCCGCCACCCTCTCGGCATAGATGCTGCGGGTGCCGGGGATTTCTTTAAGAATCCTCTCGATCTCAATCCCGATCCCCTCAATTTTCTTTAAGTCAGAACCAAATATTTTAATCCCGATGGGCGTGCGCACCCCGGTCGTCAACATGTCGATCCGATTTTTAATGGGCATGGTCCAGGCATTGGTTGTTCCGGGGATCTTGAGCGCCTGATCCATTTCGTTGATCAACCCTTCGTAAGAGATTTTGCGCTGCCATTGCTGCTGAGGTTTGAGCAAGACGACCGTCTCCATCATCGAAAAGGGCGCCGGATCCGTTGAGCTTTCGATCCGGCCGGCCTTGCCGAAAACCCTTTCGACCTCAGGGAAAGTCTTTAAAATCTGATCCTGGGTTTGAAGGAGTTTTTGCGCTTCCGTAACGGAAATTCCGGGCAAGGTCGTTGGCATGTAAAGAAGGGTGCCTTCGTTGAGCTGCGGCATGAATTCCCGCCCCAGCCAAAAATAAACTGGGATCGTCAAGAGAATCACCATCAACGCCGCGGCAATGACTTTGCGGCGGTTCTCCACAACCGCCCGGACAAGCGGCTCATAAATTTTAAATAGAAACCGGCTCACCGGATGACGCTCTTCAGCGTGAATCTCGCCTCCGGCGAGCAAGGTCATGACTCTGCTAAGCCAGCGCGGCTTAAACCGGAAGGTTCGTTCCCGAATAAAAATCAGCATCAAAGCCGGCGCCAAGGTGACGGATAAGACCGCGGCAAAGGCCATGGCATAATTCTTGGTGAAAGCCAGAGGCTTAAAAAGCCGTCCCTCTTGCGCCTCTAAACTAAAAATAGGAATAAAGGAGACGGCAATAACCAACAAAGAAAAGAAAATCGGCCGGCCCACTTCCTGAGCAGCGGTAATTAAGACCTCATCGTAAGGCTCTTTTCGGCCTTCCTGCTTCCAGCGTTCAATGCGTTTGTGGGCGTTCTCAATGAGAACGATTGAGGCATCCACCATGGCGCCTATGGCGATCGCAATGCCGCCTAAGGACATGATGTTGGAGCTGATCTTCATCGAGTACATGGGAATGAACGCGATCAAAACTGCAATAGGCAAGGTAAAAATCGGAATGACGGCACTAGGGAGATGCCACAAAAAAAGCACGATAACCGCGCTCACCACCAGCATCTCTTCGATGAGCTTTTCTTTTAAGGTATCAATGGAGGCTTTGATGAGCTCAGAACGGTCATAAAGGGTGATGAGTTGGACGCCTTCCGGAAGGGATGGTTCCAGCTCTTTTAATTTGGCTTTGACCCGGTCAATGACCCGGAGGGCGTTTTCGCCGTAGCGCATCACCACGGTTCCCGTCACCACGTCCCCTTGACCATCGAGGTCGGCTAATCCTCGGCGGATTTCCGGCCCCAGGGAGACCGAGGCAATGTGCCTGACCAAAATCGGCGTTCCCTGATGATCGACTACGACCAAAATATTTTCGAGATCAGAAATGGATTTGGCATAACCCCGGCCCCGGACCATGAATTCCGCACCGGCGAATTCCAAGAGACGCCCGCCTACCTCCTGATTGCCCTTGCGCACCGCCTCGATCACTGTGATCAGCGGAATGTTGTACGCCGAAAGGCGGTTAGGGTCGATCGTGATCTGATACTGTTTGACGAAACCGCCCAACGAGGCGACTTCTGCGACGCCGGGCACGCTCTGCAGGTGATAACGTAGATACCAATCTTGGAAACTCCGGATCTCCTGCAGATCATGTTTTCCCGAGGTATCCACCAGGGCATATTGAAAGACCCAGCCCACACCCGTGGCATCAGGCCCGAGCTCGGTTTTGACACCTTCGGGGAGCAGGGGGATGATTTTGCTTAAGTACTCGAGTGTTCGGCTTCGGGCCCAATAGATATCGGTTCCATCCTGAAAGATGACGTACACGTAAGAGAATCCAAAATCAGAGAAACCCCGGATGGCCTTAACCCGCGGCGCTCCCAAAAGAGCGCTGACGATCGGATAGGTCACTTGATCCTCAATGATATCGGGGCTGCGGTCCCATCGGGAATAGATGATCACTTGGGTGTCGGAGAGATCGGGGATGGCGTCGAGAGGGATATTTTTGACAGACCAAAGGCCGCCGATGATCGCGGCAGATACGAAGATCAGAATCAGAAATTTATTCCGCGCTGAGAACTCAATAATTTTTTCAATCAGGCCCTTGGCTTCGGGGGTTTTGTTATTGTCCATGTTGGTGCCCTCCGTGACTCCCCTCGGTGTGGCTGCCCTCGGGCGTGGTTGTGCTTCCTTGGGGCGAATCCGAAGGGCCCATCCCTTCTAAAGCCGCCTTGAGTCGGCTTTCGGAATCGATGAGAAAGTTGCCGCTGGTGACAACCATCTCTCCCTCCTTAAGCCCCTCTTTGATTTGATAAAATTGATCGGCCTTTGCTCCCAGGGTCACATCCCGGGGTTCCAGAAGACCTTGACCTTTATCCACAAAAACGATTTGCTTTGTCCCGGTGTTAAAGACCGCCTCCTGCGGGACCGTCAAGGCTTCTCCCAAGTCCACCTGGATCGTGACGTTCACGTACATCCCCGGTTTCAAATCTCCTTTAGGATCTTGAAGCTGCGCCCGGATGCGGGTCGTTCGGGTCATGGCTTCGACCATCGGGTCGATCGCCCGGATCACTCCGTTAAAGTCTTGACCGGCCAAGGCCGGGACCTCCGTTAATAAGTTCTGGCCGACATGGATCAAGGGAAGCTCGTATTCGTAGATTTGCGCGTACATCCAGACCGGCTCTCCGGGATGAGAGAAAAGAAGCCCGTGCTCCGGCTCTTTCTGGGTTGCGATTTCATCGATCAATTCAGCGGACAATCCCAGATGCTTTAAACGAATCTTTGTGGCCTCAAGGAGTCTTCGAGATTGATCGAGGACCTCCGGAATCGAGCTTTGCTGGGCGCGGTTGTAGGCTAAGATGGCTTGGATGTACTCGGCCTGCGCCTGATAAAGCTCCGGATCGTGGGCGATGGTTCCCACGGTGCGGATCGTTTTGGTGAGCGTGCGGCGTTCGACTTTATCCGTTTTGATCCCGATGAGTTGCTGTTTCTGCGGGGTAATCAAAATCGGGGCGTAGCCAGTTAGTAGAGCAGCAGTTTCGTAATCTTCGCTTTGTTTCGCAATTCCCTCCTCGTAAACCCCGTAAAGAGGTGCTTTCTCTCCCTCTACGGGGTAAACCGGCACCATATCCATGCCCATCGGGGATTTGCCGGGTTTGTCAGACTTGTAACCAGGGATCATCGGGTCGGTCCAGTAAAGGATCTTTCTTTCTTTTTTGACTTGAGGAGATGCCGCCACGTGAGTCCCGCAGATCGGGCAGGTCACGCTCTCTCCTTCTTTGGCCACAACCAGCATCGGGCAGGGTTTTCCCTCATGGACTTTAGGACAGTTGTGGAGATAACAGATATCTTGAATTTTTTTGCTGACTTTATCTGCAAAGGGTTGGGGCGCCGTTGTTGTTTCTTTTTTGACCAGCTTCATATTGCAGATCGGGCAATCGCCGGGGCGATCGCTAGTATAGGTGGGATGCATGGGGCAATAATAAACGTCTTTGCCTTTCTGAGACGACACCTGAAATGACGGCACTCCGGATTTGGAGATCATAACAAGACCGGCCATCACCGCGGCCAGAAGCGCAATCCCAATGACGAATTTATTTTTTTTCATGGAGAATTCCTCCTTAAAGTTTCCAAATCTAATCCCACCGCCCTTTCCAGCATGGCGAAATTCTTTAAGGCCTCGCTGACGGCTTGATAATAGGCGAGTTTGCTGTTTAAGTACACCCGTTCACTGTCCACGAGATTCAAGACATCGGTCTGGCCTGACTCATATCCGGCCTTATCGGACTGAAAGGCCATCTCGACTTGCGGAATCAGGGCGTTTTCATAGAGATCAATAATTTGTTTTGCAGTCGTGAATTGATAATAGGCATTCTTGACTTCGAATTCACTGGAGTTTTCGGTGTCTCGGAGAGTCTCTTGGGCCGCTTGCCGATTTTTCTTGGCCTCTTGCAGGGCCGGGACCACACGGTTTTGCCATAAGGGGATGGTGAATTTGATGGGGACCATCCACGCATCCCGGCCGTCGTCGGCCTCTGAAGTATCGCCTTCCCCAATCTTAAAATACTGAAACCCCACCGAAATATCCGGGGCATATTCATATTTGGATAATGCCTCGGCATGGGTCTCCCGCTTTTCCAGCGCCGCGGCCTCCCAAAGCTCCGGACGATTGGCTTTCGAGTGCTCCAGGAGCTCGCTCAAACTTAAGTTGGGCGCAGGAATTTCGGGGGAACTAATTTCGCCGATATCAAAATCCTCCTCGTGGCTATTAAGAAGCGATTTTAGGGAAGCCAGAAGGGTTTGTTTCTGCTGGCGCAAGACAAACATCCGCTGAAGGATATCCGAGACTTCGGCCTGGGCCTTGGCCACGTCCCTTTGCGATCCCTGTTGACTGGCATAACGCGCTTGGGCGATTCCCTCCAATTGATTCAGAAGCTCCCGGATGTCCTCGGTCGTCTTGAGGCTGGCTTGAACGCCGTAAAGATCCCAGTAAACTTGCGAGATTTTCAAAATGAGATCCTGCTTTGTCCGATTCAACTGGGCTTCGGCGGCTTGGGTCTCGGCCGAGGCCATCTTCCGTCTCTCGGCCAATTTTCCCGGGAAAGGAATCATCTGCTCGAATTCATACATATCCTTTTGCGGTCCCAAACGGGTTTCGAGCATCGGCCCCATCACGGTGTAACCAAGGGTTGGATCCGGAAGGCTCGAGGCCTGAGGAACGCGCTCTTTCGCCGCCAGCCACCGCGCCTCCATCGCCTGAACCTGAGGATTTCTGAGGAGGGCTTCTTCAATCAAAGAATCGAGATCATAAAGAGCCCTCTCTTCTGTAGCTGCCCTTAAAGGGGTTGATTCCGCAAGAAGCAAAACCAACGCAACCAGGAAACCTACTCCCCAAGAGACTGGGTGACAGGGAATCTTTTCGGTGTCATTGCTTCCCCCCGCTGCTGTCTTGCGACAGCAAGACGCGGGGGTCGCAATGACACAAAGGTAACCAACTAAGCATCGTTCGATCATAGAATTTCACCTCACGATAAGAACCATTAAATTTTTTTCTAAAGATACCTTTTTATAGTGTAGCCCAAAAACGCAATAACAAATGAGTATTTTTTAGATTTTTTATGTTTGGATTGAAGAAGCGAGATTAAACTTGAAGAATGGAATTTTTGAGATACAGCGGGATAGAGCTAAGCTGAATCGCTGGTGAAGGAGAGGAAGAAGTGTCTCTCAAGGTTTTAGGAGAGACAAGGAGATCAGAAAGCGGATAGGGAATTGCCTTTTTAGAAAAATTCGGAAGGAAGTCCTGAAACTTGGGCTCTCCTGAAATCAGATAACTATCCGAAGAAACGCCGACAAATTTCAGGCATTCACCCCCACACCCTGCCTGCCCTGGCTGGCAGGCCAGGGATGGGTGTGGGGGTGAACAAAGCTCGGACCGAGAAGGGTTGTGATGAGATGCGGCATCCGCGCTCCTGTGACAGGAGGCCTCATGCGCTTTCGGCATGACGACTGCGAGGGCAGCCGTCTTCATAGAATCCCCATGGGTATTTGTGCCCAAACAGCAGCACACGAGGGGCACAATAAAAAGCCCTGCGGCTAGAAACGAAAGGACGCTTTGGACGGAGGTCTTTCTCATTGCTGATTTAAATTTACCTTAGAAAATTGCAAAAGTCAACCCTATTCTGCTACGCCCCGCTAAAGGCGGGGCTTCGCAGCAATCATTCTCCATGCAGAATAATTGCTCCTACGCCCCCCGCCACGATTCTTGGCGGGGGGCGTAGGAGAATAAATGGGCATCAGGGAAGTTATCGTGGGACAACGGAAAGCTGCTGGGCTTTGTGCTCAATGGAATGCAAAAGCTCATCAAAGGATTTCTCAAAGGCAGCGACACCATCCTCAAGGAGTTTTTGACAAACCTCTCGGATATCAAGCCCGCATCTTTTAAGTTCTTCCAGGAATTCCTGGGGTTCCTGACTGTTCCAGGAAGCCTCTCGAACCTCGCCGTGATCCAAAAAGGCATGGAGGGTTTTTTCCGGAACCGTATTGACCGTGGGGCGGCACATAAGCTCGGTCACGTATTTGAGATCGCTGTATTGAGGATTCTTGGTTCCGGTTGAGGCCCACAAGACCCGCTGAGGGGCCGCTCCCTTTTCCGCAAAGGAAGAGAATGTCTTGCTTTCAAAAATTGTTTTGAATTCCTCGAACATGAGCCGGGCGTTGGCAACGGCCGCTCTGCCTTTGAGGGAGGCCAATTGATTTTTGAGCGCTGGATCTTTGTCAGCCGCCATTTTTTCGTCAAGCCATTGATCCACCAAAGTGTCAATCCGGCTGACAAAGAGGCTGGCGACCGACCTGATTTTCTTGACATCACCGCCTTGGTCCAGCAACCGTTTGACCCCGGCCAAAAAGGCCTGTGCTGTTTTGGTATACTGCTCCAAAGAAAAAACCAGCGTCACATTGACAGAAACCCCCTGGCTTAAGAGCTCTTCAATGACCGGAAACCCCGCTTCGGTCGAGGGAACCTTGATCATCACATTCGGACGATTGACCTTTTTAAAAAGCCTTAAGCCCTCAGCGATGGACTCTTCGGTTTTCATGGCGAGCTTGGGATTAATCTCCAGGCTCACATAACCGTCCGAACGGTTGGTCTTTTCATAAAGGTCTCTAAAGAGGTCCGTGGCATCTTGAATATCCTTGATAGTCAGGTCATCGTAAATCTCAAAAGGGGATTGGCCTTCTGTATGCAGGGAGAGGATTTTGGGATCGTAGTCGGTTCCGGCGTTGACCGCTTGGTTGAAAATCGTAGGGTTGGACGTCATTCGTCTGAGGCCCCCATCGATTAAACTTTTCAATTTTCCGGATTCGATGAGCGACCGGCTGATGTAATCCAGCCACAGGCTTTGGCCGAACTGGCTTAATTTTTGGAGTTTGGTGAGAGGCATTTTCTTTTATTTTTTTCTTTTAATCGCTTTCTTCGCCGCCTGCACAATATCGACGTCTTTCAAATGATAAGCGCTCAAGAGCTCCGGCGCGCTTCCCGATTCTCCAAAGACATCGTTGACCGCAACCATCTCTAAGGGCACCGGGGCCTTCCTCCCCATGACCTCGGCCACGGCCGATCCTAACCCGCCGTGGATTTGATGTTCTTCTGCAGTGACAACCGCACCGGTTCTATGAACGGAATCCATAATCACGGCCTCATCAATGGGCTTAATCGTATGCATATTGACCACACGGGCCTCTATGCCTTCTTTCTTTAAAATCTCCGATGCCTGCA
>CAZNDW010000056.1:7553-8666 GCA_964571895.1 uncultured Planctomycetales bacterium | reverse complement strand
GTATCCTTTCAAATCTGCAATCTCCGGGAGGTTTTCGGTGGTCACGATTTGCCAGAGGCGCATCACTTCTTCTTGAATATCCGGACGCACTTCTAAATCATCGATACGGATTCTGCCATGGGAATCCGCAGGAATCTCGGATTTTGCGTAGAGGCGGGAAGAAAAAAGTCGATACATCTGTTGGATACAATCTTCATCCAGGCCTTTTTGTTTCATCACCTTTCGCAAAATCACAAAATAAAGGGGAATAAAGGGAATAGCCGAGCTGGATTGAGTAACCAACGCTTTATTGATCGAAATGAGGGCCTTGGCATTTTTGTTCTTTAAACGTTCCGTTAATTTCTTCGCGGTTTGCTCCAGATGGTCTTTGGCCTTGCCAATCGTCCCTCCGCGATAAACCGCATACGTCACCTCCGGGCCGATATAAGAGTAAGCGACACTCAGCGCTCCCTCCGCAATCAAACCGCCGCGATCCAAAGAATCCATCCACATCTCCCAATCCTCTCCTCCCATGACAGACACTGTCTGATGAATTTCTTCTTCGGTTGCGGCGGGAAGAGTCACTTGCACTATTTCATTGGTATCAAAATCGATGGACTTATTGGTATAGGAGGTGCCGATGGGTTTTAAGACGGATTTGTCAACCGACCCTGTCTTGGGATGGAGCCGGCGAGGCGAAGCGACGCTATAAATAATCAGATCGAGATTGCCCAAATCTTTGCGGACGGTTTCGGCCACCCTTTCTTTGATCTCATCGCAGAACGCATCCGCGTTGAAGCTCTTTGCATATAATCCTTCGGCATGGGCTTTTTTTTCGAAGGCAATCGCGTTGTACCAGCCGGCCGTTGCGGTCCGTTTATTTTCCGATGGTCTTTCAAAGAATACCCCCATTGTGCCCGCCCGGCATCCAAAGGCCGCCACGATCCGAGAGGCCAGCCCATAACCGGTGGAGGCCCCAATCACCAAGGCATTCTTGGGTCCCTTCAGGATGGAAGGGTGCTTCTTAACGTAGTCAATCTGGGTTTGCACATGCTGAGAGCAGCCCACCGGATGGGCGGTTGTGCAGATGAATCCGCGGATCTTCGGACGAATGATCATTGAGGCGCATTTAAG
>CAZNDW010000056.1:3846-7453 GCA_964571895.1 uncultured Planctomycetales bacterium | reverse complement strand
AAGCTATTAACCGCTGCTTTCTTGGGCACAATCACGATGCCGGAAGTTGTGACCACAAATCTTTTTCGGTCGAGCTCCAAATCATAGCCTATCTCGGCATAAGGAGGGATGATCACCTCTTTATCGATAATGGCATTTTTGATTTTGGCGTGGGCACCCACCACCACACTCTCCATTAAGACCGAATCCGCAATGAAGGCATTCTTCTCGATATAAATATTAGAAGAAAAGACCGAGCGCATCACTTGGGCGCCCTTGATGACACAGCCACCGGAAATCAGGCAATCCACAATCGTTGCGGGTTTGACGACACCATCCTCCTCCACACTTAAGGTGCGGATCGGCGGATATTGTTCATGATAAGTCCTCACCGGCCATTCTTTATCAAAGAGATTGAATTCGGGTTGTTGGCCGACCAAATCCATATTGGCCTGATAATACGCGTCTCTGGTCCCGATATCCCGCCAGTATTTCGGCTGGTTATGCTCATCCACAAAATCGTAGACATAAAGCTTGTCTTTGTTCCGGAGCATCTGCGGGATCACGTTCTTGCCGAAATCGTGCTCGGAGGAGGCCGCCTGGGCATCCATTTCCAGCTCCCGAATCAAGGCCTCGCGGGTGAATAAATAAATACCCATCGAAGCAAATGTTTTGGACGGCTCCCCGGGGATTGTTTTGGGCTCTGGGGGTTTTTCCTTGAAGCCACAGACCCGGTGATCCTCGTCCACCTCAACGACTCCGAAGTTGGCCGAATTTTCTTTGGGCATCTTAAGGCAGGCGACCGTCATGTCGGCATTCCTTTCGCGGTGATAATCAATCATCTTTTTGTAATCCATTTTATAGATGTGGTCGCCGGAGAGAACAAGAACATACTGGGGGGCGTAATCATAGATGGCGTTTAAGTTCTGATAAATCGCATCCGCCGTTCCCTTGTACCAGTCGGAGCCGATCCGCTGCTGAGGAGGGATCACATCAATGAATTCGCCCAATTGGCTGGAAACAATATCCCATCCGGCCAGGATATGCTTCTGCAGGGAAAACGATTTGTACTGGATCAGAACGAAAACGCGGCGCAATCCCGAATTGATGCAATTGCTGAGAGTAAAATCAATAATCCTATAAATCCCTCCGAAGGGAACCGCGGGTTTGGCCCGGTCGCGCGTTAAGGGATCCAGCCTCTCCCCCTTGCCGCCCGCTAAGATAAATGTTAAGACCTCACGCATCCGCTTCCTTCCTTGTCGCTCCCTGAAAGTTCGTTCCCTGGGGCGCCCCCCCGCCAAAGGCGGGGGGGCGCCCCACACTGAATAAATTATATGGTCATTATCATACGCTTAAGGGAGTCATTTTTCAATGTTGATTTTGCTTGTCCCTTGGGGATTTATTCTCTTTTCTTGCTTTCTTCGAATTCCTTTCGGGCAAGCTCGGGTTGACCCAGGGCCTGATAACAAAGACCCAGCTTGCGGTGAATCTGAGCGGGGTCTTTGCCGGTCGTCAGCGCTATTTCATAAACCTTCTTCGCCATCTCAAATCCTCTCTGATCGTACATCAGGTCTCCTATGGCGAGGAAGTCCTGGCTGGCGGAGGGATCCCGCTGATGGGCTTGTTGAAGGGCCTCCCAGGCTCGATCATAATTCTTTAATTTGGCATAAGCCTTGGCCAGATGAAAATACCCTTTAGGGTTTCGGGGTTCCCATTCAATAATCCGCTGATACTGTTTTAAGGCATTCTCCCAATCCCCCAAATCCGAATACGCCAAGGCCAGATTATAACGGATCTGCGCATTCCGCGGGTCCATCATGGCGGCGATCCGGAAATTCTCAAAACCCTTTTCATAATCTTTCCTCTTGCCGAAAATCTTGCCCATGATTTTATACGGCTCGATATATCCCGGACAAATCTTCAAGGCCTCCTCGGCCTCTCCCAAAGCCGTCCGGTCAAATCCCAAGGCCTCCAGGGTATAAGCCCGGTTGATCTGCGGGAAGGGAACCACATATTTTGCGCCCAAGCGCCTCAGATCCATCAGAGGGGGCTGCCATTTCGACAAATCAATCCGGAAGCGCTCAATCGCCTTTTTATTCCCGGGAACATCTTTCAGGAAAATGACCGCATCATAATCAAAATAGACGATGACCCAGCCTTTCTCAAAGAAGTACTTTAAGGCCTTCTCGGGGATCGCCGCTTGGATGGAATTTAAGAGCGCCCCGGTGAAATGATATTGTTCCACGGCCTGGTCTAAAACCTCGGGGTTGCCTTCCCCCCACATCTTTTTGTACATCTTAAAGAAGTCCGGGCCGTAGACCTCGGTTCGTCCGTCGATAAAAACCTTGATCTTTGGAAAACACCGCCCCAAAAGATAAGCCCCGGAGTTAAAGTCATTAAAAAAGCAGCCTTCTATTCCGTTATCCACCAGAAAATCCGCGGCCTTATTGGGATAATTCCTCTGCGAAATCCCGCCCAATTCAAATTTTCGTTCAAACTTGTCAAAGTCAAAATACCCGCGCTCGCTTAAGGTCAATCCATAATGGATCATCCAAAAGCATAGAATGAGTTTGAATAAGACGGAAGTCATATGCTGAAACTTCTCATGGATAAACCGCAAAGGAACAATGTCCTTCCATCGCAGATTCAGCATGTTCGTCATACACACCAAATAGGCCACAAAGGCAAAAAAGACCAGATTTCTTTTGGCGGCCAAAGAGAACACCAGAAAAAAGAGCCAGAAAACAAAAACGCCGATATCGATAAAGCGAAGGTTAAAAATAAAGCTCAAAGCGGAGAAGTAAATCAAAAGCTTGTAGTGGAGCGCCCCGTCTAAAGAGAACAGCGTTTTCCAGGTCACCGGGGGCTGCAACTCTTGAATGTGCTCAAAAAATATCTTTGATTCGCCCGGCAACTGAAGAAAGACCTGAATGGGATACCAGGCGCCCTCAAAGGTGTAGGGATTAACCAGGCAGGCCAAAACCACCAATCCCAAGATCTGTTTGAGACGTTTGTATTCAAGATCGGTTAAGCGGGCCACGGTGTTCCAGGCAAAGGGGAGTTTAATGCGGCGTTTAACAAACTCATCGGCTATTCCCCAAAGAACAATCAGCGGTCCCAAAAAGAAAAATCCATGGATGTTGCTCCATAAAACCTGAATAAAAAATAAGGCATAGAAAGACCAGCGCTTGTCCAAATGCCCGGAGATGACGAAAAGATACAAAATAAAAAATAGCAGACTAAAAAGATCCGGACGGATCGTAAACCGCATCTGGTAAACCAAAAGCACAATCAACAAGAGAAAGACACTCACAAGCTGCCGATCTTTGGAATACCCAAAAAACAAAAGAAACATCAATGTCACCACCACGACCACGGCCTGCATCATCAAAAGGCCGTCGGCTCCCCCCTGCTGGAAAATCTCATAAACCAAAACCTGAAATAACCATTCGTGGTTGATCCAAGGTTTTCCGGTGATGCTGCAAGAAAGCACGTCCGCGTGTGGCACATAACCGTTCTGGACGATGAATCGTCCCGTGGCGATATGCAGCCACAAATCCAGATCCTTGATTTCAATGTTGCTGGCCAAAACCGCCAAGCCAAAAAGGACGGCGATGGTGATATAGCC
>CAZNDW010000056.1:0-3746 GCA_964571895.1 uncultured Planctomycetales bacterium | reverse complement strand
GGATGAAGCGGCTGTGCAAAGATTTCCTGGGCGCTTGCCCACTCGACGATCTTTCCCTGGTACATCACCGCAATCCGGCTGGCGATTTTTTTAACGACCCGCAGGTTATGAGAAATAAAAAGATACGTCAAAGCAAGCTTCTTCTGCAGCTCCAGCAGCAAATCAACCAACTGAGCTTGGATCAGGACATCCAAGGAAGAAACCGCCTCATCCAAAATGAGGAGCTTCGGATTCATAGCCAAGGCCCTGGCCAGCGCGATCCTCTGGCGCTCGCCGCCGGAGAACTCATGGGGAAAGCGATTCAGGATATTCGCCGGCAGTCTCACGGCTGACAAAAGATGCCGGATCCGGTCTAATTTCTGCTGACGCGTCTTTCCCAGATCAAAGGTCATCGCCTCCTGAATAATCCGGGCCACGCTGAAGCGCGGATCTAAGCTGCTGAAAGGATCCTGGAAGACCATCTGGAGATCTTTTCTTAAGGGCCGCATGGCCCGCTGGGGGAGCCTGGTGATCTCCCGCCCTTCAAAAAAGATCTCTCCGGCGGTGGGTGCCAGCAATCGCAGAATGATCCGTCCCAGGGTGGTCTTGCCGCAGCCGGATTCCCCCACCAGCCCGAGGTTCTCACCGGCGGCGATCTGCAAATCCACACCATCGACGGCCTTAACCAACCCCTGTCGTTTGTGGAAGAATCCCCGCTGGATGGGGAAATACTTCTTGATATTTTTTATTTCGAGGAGCATCAATGGAGATCCCTCGTCACTTCGTTCCTCGGGATGAGGGGGGTCGGGGAGTTTCTCCCCGACCCCCCTCATTTTTATCCATGCCTCTTCTTACTCCAGAAACGTCCCCAGCAACTCTCGAGTAAAGGGGTGCCGGGGATGGCTTAAAATCTCTGACGTAGGACCCGATTCTATGATCTCTCCTTCTGATAAAACCGCCACCTCATCCGCCAGATGACTCACCACTCCCAAATCATGGGTAATCAAAAGAATCGAAATCTTTAATGTCTCCTTGAGATGTCGAAACAAATCCATGATATGGGCCTGCAAGGTCACATCCAGATTGCTGGTGGGTTCATCGGCGATTATCAAGGAGGGGCCCGCGGCAATCGCCTGAGCGATCATGGCCCGCTGGCGCAACCCGCCGCTTAACTGATGCGGGAAACTCTGCATCACTCTGGGAGGATCGGGGATTCCCACCATCTCCAGCAGCTGAATAATCCGCGTACGGATTTTTTGATAAGATAAAGACGTATGGACCCTTAAAACCTCACCGATCTGGAATCCGACCGGAAAAACCGGATTGAACGCATTAAGGGGTTCCTGAAAAACCATACCCATCGCCTTACCCCGGAGGCGGCGCATCTCTTGAGGCCCTAAACTCAAAAGATTTGCTTTCTGAAAGAGAATCTGGCCTTCTTCGATCTCAAAAACCTCGGATAAAAGCCTTAAGACACTTAAGGCCACGGTGGTTTTCCCACTACCGGATAGTCCCACGAGAGCAACGATCTTAAACGGGTCCACCTTAAGGTTGAATCTTTTAAGGAGGATTCTTTCCCCCCCTTCCTCTTGAAGGCTGATGGTTAGATCGTGGATAGAAAGTAAAGGCTCGGACATTTAATCAGGGTCTGCTACAATTTTCCTTCCTTAAACATCGGATCCAGGCAATCGCGCAGGGCATCGCCCACGACGTTAAAACAAATGACCGTCAAGAAGATGAAAAATCCCGGCAAAAGAATCCAGGGAGCAAACTGGATCTGGAGAATGCCCATGGCCTCGGAAAGGAGATTTCCCCAGCTGGCGTAGGGGTCCTGAATCCCCAATCCCAAAAGACTCAAAGCCGATTCTCCCAAAATGTACCCCGGGATCGACAGCATGACGGCAATGATCGAATAGGACAACGTATGCGGCAGAATGTGTTTGATAATAATGGCGAAATCCGATAAACCCAGGGATTTGGCTGCCAGGACATACTCACGCTCCTTCAAGGAGATGCTCATCCCCCGGATGATCCTCGCCAGGGAGGCCCAGCCGATAAAAGAGAAAATCAAGACTAACCATAGATAAACCTCAAGCGAGCTCAAATTCTCAGGAAAGGCCGCCCGTAAGGCCAGCATCAAATAAAACCCCGGAACAATCATAACCATCTCACAGACCCGCATCAAGAAATTATCGATCCTTCCTCCGTAATAACCCGCGATCCCACCCACCCAAAGGCCGATCGAAAAGGAAATCAAAATGGCTACAACGCCAATGGACAAAGAGATCCGTCCCCCGTAGAGAATTCTGGAAAATAGGTCCCTCCCCCTTGAGTCCGCCCCCCACAGGTGGATCCGTCCCGGGGCCTCCACCCCGAAAAGATGCCGATGGCACTTCCATAATCCTAGTAACTTATAAGAATCTCCTTGCACAAAAAATTTTAAAGGATATTTTTTTTCTTTATCTATTTCATAAATCCGTTTATGGAATTCATCGAACTGAAAATAGTAACCGTACACAAAAAGCCCTGGTTTGCGGTTGTCATCAAGGATCTCAATCTTCATGGGTGGACAAAAGGAATAGCTGCGGTCTTCATTTTTGAAAGAATACGGCGAAAGAAAATCCGCAAAGATCGCTGTGGTATAAAGCAAAAAGAGCACAACCCCGCACCCAACGGCCATCCGGTTTTTTCTGACCCTGCGTAAGGCGAGCGTAAACTGACTTAAAGGTTTCTCCTGCGCCTTAATCATAACGGATCCTCGGATCAACCCAAGCCAATAGAATATCGGCGATGAGATTTCCCAAAATAAGAAGACATCCGCCCATGATCATGCTCGACATGACCAGATACACATCTTTGGCCCTCACCGCGGTTAACATCAAAGACCCCAGCCCCGGCCAGTTGCAGATGACCTCAATGAGGGCGGCACCGCTTAATAAGCCGGACAGTTCGTATCCGAGAATCGTAATTAAAGGGTTGATCGCGTTTCTTAAAGCATGCCGATAGACCACCTGATATTCCGGAAGCCCCTTCGCCCGGGCGCTGACGATGTATTGTTTCTTTAGCTCCTCAAGCATATTGCCGCGCATGATCCTTTGGAGGCTCGCCATCGAGGCGATCGAAATTGCCAGCGTTGGAATCACCAAATGCCTCAGCAGATCCCAAAGCTTCTGCGCCGAACTTAAGTCATCAAAATGGGCGCTGTGCATCCCCCCCAGCGGTAAAATTTTCGTCTGCGAAGCGGCATATAAAAAAAGGATCCCGAAAAGAAAACTGGGTGTGGAAAGTCCGGCATAAGACAATAAAGCAAGGAGGCGATCCACCAGCCGATTCCGATTGAGAGCGGCCCAGATCCCTAAAGGCAGAGCCACCGTCCAGGTGACCAGAAGACTGGCCAGGGATAAAAGGAATGTGTTTCCTAACCGCCCCGCCAGAACGTCCTTGACCGGCACGTTATAAAAAAAGGAATACCCGAAATCCAGCCTTAAAAGATTCTTCAGCCAATAAAGATACTGCTGCCACAGCGGTTTGTCCAAATGATACAGCCTTTCATACCGATGGATCGTCTCTTGAGAAATCTGAGGATCGAGCTTGAGGGCGTCAAAAAAATTCCCGGGAGTGATTTGGATCAAAAGGAAGGTGAGAAACGACATCGCCAAAAGCGACGGGATCGAGACCAGAATCCGTCTTAGAACATAATTGAACATTTAAATTTCATTATTCCGCCATTCGCACGGCGTAGCCTTCGTCAATGAGCTGTTGATTAA
>CAZNDW010000055.1:0-8724 GCA_964571895.1 uncultured Planctomycetales bacterium | reverse complement strand
GTAACTGTTTAGCCCCCTGAAGCTAAAGGGAAAGAATCGGGGCGAAATCTCCCTGTCGATGTCTGAGGTAGGCTTTTTTGAAAAAGGAAAGAGGGTCTTGTTTTTGAAGCTGGAGCGTGTGAAGAAGGCTCATCAGGGTTTCATGGGCCTTGGCTCCTTCGGGAGAGCGGTTTTGGAAGCTTCGATTCCGGAGGATCACATGAGGGCGGATCATCCGCTCAGCCAAGTTATTGTTGAAAGGAATCTCGGGATGTTCAAGAAAAGTCAGGAGGTGGAGCCAGTGGGTGAGGAAGCGTTTGGCGAGGCGCCTCAAGCTTTGATTTCGGTATTCCCGGCAGGACCAGAGAAAGAGGCGCTTTTTCAAGAGCCGGATTCTCCCCTGGTAGACGGGTACCCGAAGCGTCTCCCGATTTTCTTTAAGACGCAGGGCATCTCGAAGAATCCGTCTCAGGATTTTGTGATATTTCACAAACGCCTCGGAGGAGTCTTTGAAAGCAAGCTGGCGCATCTCCCGCAAGAGATGGACAAGGCATTTCTGTTTTTTCCCCGGGAGCCGATTATAAGCCGAGTAGAAGTCCGTGATGAGGATGCCCCCGTAGTCTTTGGGAAGAATTTTCTTGGGGACCTTGGCTCCCCGGGACTCGGCAATCTGGTAATAGGCGAGCCTTTCATTGACAATCGCCCAGAGCCAATGGCTGGCCCCGCTCACCTTCCAGCCGGTTTCGTCCATATGGAGATGGGGACTCTCACGGATGGCTTTAATGATTTGCTTGACCTCGACCCCGAGCCACTCGCTCATCCTCTGGAGGGCCTGGGCCAGGGCCCCTTCCGAGACCTGGAGATGAGCGAGGCTCTGGAAGAGCTCCTTAATCTTATTGAAAGGAAGGCCGTGGTGATATTTCAAGATCACAGTTTGAATCAAGACGTTGGGACCCAGGTAACCGTGAGGGATCTCTTCCGGGGCGTAAGAGGCTGTGACCACCTTCTCACAAGACCTGCACCAGTAGCGGTGCTTCTTAAAAAGAGTGACCTCGGGATGGGCGGGGACGAGGTCTTCCTGGGTGTGCTCGATCACTTCTTGGGACCGGCTCAAACGGCTGTGGCAATCAGGGCAGCGTTTGAGGGTTTGGGTCACCACCCGGTCGATTCTCTCGGGCTTCGAGCGCGTCAGACCCACGTGCCCGACCTTTTGGCCGGGAATCTTGGGGCGCCTCACGCGCTGAGCCAACCTCAAGGCCTTCAGGAATTTCTTCTCGGCCTCTTTCTTTTCCTTCTCCCGGAGCTTTCTTTCAAGCTCCTGGATACGCTTCTCTTTCTCCAGGATGATTTCGATGAGTTCTTCTTTGGATCTCTCGGCGAGGAGGAGCTGGCCGTTTTCTCTCACACCCTAAAGAACGGCCAATAAGAGGATTTCTTTGAAGGGAAAGCTTCAGGGGGCTAAACAGTTACCAGAATGACGAGCAGAGGTGCGGCTTGACAAATCCAGACAAGACAGGTAAATTCTGGATGAGGGAGGGACCCATGCAAATTAAATACTCTACGAAACTGGGTCAAAAACAAGTTAAAATTCTAAAGCAACTTTCTGAACAGACGCGCGTTCCTCAGGCAAAGCTTCTCGAGGAGGCCATCGCCCTTTTGGAAGCACAGTACGCCAACGATGTCATCACACCTCAGTTTCGGCGTTTGGTCGATTCTTCGATTGTCCGCCATAAGCCATTACTGAAGCGCCTCGCTGAGTGAAGAGTCTCGGTTTCCGTCAGGTGCTTTGGATCCATCGGCGGGTGATTGAGGAAACCGGTGGGAGTTATGAACTGCGGGACGAAGGCCTTCTCCGTTCAGCCCTGGCAAGGCCCCACGCTTCCTTTGGAGGTCAGGATCTCTACCCCACGTTGTATGAAAAAGCGGCAGCCATTTTTGACTCGCTCTTGCGAAGTCATCCCTTTGTGGATGGAAATAAACGGGTGGCCTGGGAGTGCCTCGATATTATGATGGAGTTGAATGGACGCCACATGACAGCTACACAGGAACAGGCCTTTAATCTTATTAGGAAGATCATCGGCCATCAAATGACCGTGCAAGACGTAGCCGATTGGCTCGAAAAACATAACCGGCCTTATAGAGGTCGTAGATGAAAACGATCCAATTAATTCTCAAGCCCGAAAAGGAGAAGCCCATTAAAGGCCGGCATCCGTGGATTTATTCCGGAGCGATCGACGAGATCGACGACGATTACAAGACGGGCGACCTCGTCCGCGTCTACTCCTCTCAAAAAGAATTTCTGGGGACGGGTTATCTCAATCCACGTTCTCAGATTGCGGTGCGGATGCTTTCCTTTGAAGAGGGGGAGATCGACCGGAAATTCTTTGAGAGAAAGATTGCCGATGCCCTGGAACTTCGCCGGCGTTTCGTTCCGGAGCAGACAAATGCCTACCGCATGATTCATTCGGAGGGCGATTTCCTGCCGGGACTGACCGTGGACCGTTATGCGGATTATCTCGTGGTTCAGTTTCAGACCGCGGGGATCGATGAATGGCGCGAGACGGTGCTTTCCATTCTGGAAGAAAAGTTGAAACCGCGCGGAATTTACGAAAAGGATGAAACCGAAGCCCGCGAGTGGGAGGGCCTGGAGAAACGGGCGGGCCTCCTTCGCGGCAAAGAGCCGCCCGACTATATTGAAATTCTGGAGCATGGGATCAAATTCATCGTGGACATTCACGCCGGACAGAAAACGGGGTTCTTTCTCGACCAGCGGGAAAACCGGAAATTAGTGAGCGGACATGCGAAGGGAAAACGGCTCCTCAATTGCTTCGCTTACACGGGTGGCTTCTCGGTCTATGCGGCCATGGCCGGCGCCAGTGGGGTGGTCTCGGTAGAGACAAGCGAACGGGCCCTCAACACTTGCCGATTGAATTTTGAGCAAAACCATCTGCCGCCCGAACGCTTTCAATTTGAGCTCAAGGACGCTTTTGACTATTTGAGGCAGACCAAGGAAACATTTGATTTTGTAGTTCTTGATCCGCCCGCCTTTGCCAAGTCCAAGGACCACATCATGCAGGCGTCGCGTGCCTACAAGGACATCAATCTTTGGGCCATGAAACGGCTTTCCAAAGGCGGGCTCCTCTATGCAGCCTCCTGCTCTTCCTATATTAGTCCCGACCTCTTTCAGAAAATCGTTTTCGCCGCTGCCAAAGATGCCCGCCGTGAGGTTCGGATCCTTCAAAAGACCTCTCACGCACCTGACCATCCCATTAATGTTTTTCATCCGGAAGGAGAGTACCTCAAGGGCCTACTTTGTCTGGTGGTTTAGACTGCAGTTTAAAGTTCTTTTCCTTCTTTGCCCTTCCAATTTTTAGCAATTCATAACATCTTCGCGGCCAAATTTGCCACCGGTTTTGAAGAACGAAAGGCCCCATCATTGCATCTTTCGAAGAGGGGGCGAAAATTGGGGCAGTTCCCTTGACGTAAAGCCGATCTTGTGGTTAACTTACACCAACTCACCGGGATAAAAAATCGAAAAGGAGGAATAGCCTTTTAGCTGTTCAAAATTTTTTTGTGAACTCACTTCGGCATTTTAAAAAGTCCTCTAAACAAGTGCAGATTTCGCTCACATTCTCTAGCAGCGCAGGCTGGAAAAGTTTTTCCTAATGCGTCTTTTTAAAAAATTGATTTCAAAAGATGGATGGAAGGGATGCAAAACCGAATACATAGCGGTTTGAGAATTATTTCCTTTTTCACGGTGATTGTCTTCTCTTGGGAGACAGTCCTGTGGTCTGCCCCCGCCGTTCCGAAACCCTCCTCACTTTCCCTAATCCACGAATTAAACATTCCCGAAGCCATCGGTTCTATTCAAGAGCGATACCTCCCGCCCGCGGCATCCAGAGCTCCGGGGAGCGATGAACCCCCAATGATTATTTACGTTCAGGATGCCCATTCCCATCCTGAGGCCCAAAGAAACATCGAAGCGATCCTCGAATACCTCACAAAGCAGAAAAAGATCCAGAAGATCGCGGTCGAGGCCGCCTTCGACCGGATCGATCCCAAAGGTCTCGACTTTTTCTCTCTTCCCGATGTCAATCAGGCCGTGGCCCAACATCTTGTTTCCCTTGGAGAGTTGACGGGAGCGGAACTTTTTGCGCTGAAACAAAACGGTTCGCCTCCGGAACTTCACGGAGTCGAGGACTTCAACCTCTATCAGAAAAGTTTTCTTATCTTCCGGCAAATCAAATCGCGCAAAAACCGGATGAGGACCCTGACGAATTTTTACCGTCTTCGCCTTGAGCAGTTGGAAAGCCGGACCTTCCATGAAGATTTGGCTCAATTTGTCAGGAAAAGGCGCGCGTGGGAAGAGAAGAGCGACAGTTCGCTGGATTACTTCAGAGTTTTAAGAAGGCTTGCCAAGGTTTATCTGAAAAAAGACCTCGGCGATCCGCGTCATCAATTTGAGTGGCCCAACTTATCGCGCCTCGTCAAGGTCACGGAAGTGGAAGCCGGGCTTGATAGCGAGGCCGTGCGGTCCCAGTTACGGACGCTTCTCGCGGAGCTTAAGAAGAAACTCTCCGAGGGGAACGAACGTGAGTTCCTTATCCAAGGCCTCCAATCCTTTCGTCAAGATCAGGATCAGCCCACGGTAACTTCCTGGATCTCCGCCAATCCTTACTTCCCTCACATTAAAACTATCCGCCACTTTTTCGAATTTCTTTACCGCCAGACCAAAGACCGCGGAATCCCTCTCCTGAATTATCCCCAGCTTTTGAACTTCGCCGGCCTTCTTATTCTTCACGAGGAAATGGACGCATCCTCGCTCTTGAAAGAAATTCAGAAACTCGAATCGCTCCTGGAGCGGAAACTTGTCCGCGGCGGAGAAGAGGGAAAAACCCTTCTGCTTTCCAAAGACCTTTTATTGATGGAGCGGCTGATGAGTCTGGGGATGACGCGTGACGAATATGAGCGGTATCGACTGAGGAAAGGCAGCGTTACTTTTCAGAATCTTGCCGAGCGGTTCCGGAACTTGGACAAGGCCCAGGTCCGATACCCGGTTCTTCCCCAGGGATTGATGGATCAGGCCGAGGAATTTTATCTCATCTCGCGCCAAAGAGACGAGACCCTGCTTGAGAACACACTCAAACTGATTCAGCCGGGCCAAAAAGCCACGGTACTGATTGCCGGCGGTTTTCACGGTGCGGGACTCACGGAGCTATTAAGGGAGAAACAAATCCCTCATTTGGTGGTCGCGCCGCGGATGAGCCTCTTCAAAGACGGCGAACTCTACGAAAAAGCCATGATGGGGCGGAACGCAAATCTCGACGGTCTCCTTGCCGAAGGGGCCGCCCTGGCAAAAGCCTATTTGACTTATTTGATTCAACATCCCGAGGCCTATGCCCAGGTGGGGATGAAGTGGGAAGAGGAAAGAAATCTTTTGATCCGTGCCCTCATCGAAGGCGCCGTCCCGCGTCTGGCGGAGAAAGGGATGACGGAAGAGCAAATCTTTCAGGCCCTTCAACGGGTCCTCGAAAAAGATAAAGATATTTTCGGTCCGGTACGGATCGTGGTGGAAAACGGTAAATACAAGGTTATGCTCGCAGCCGAGAAAAAAGAAAAACCAGAAGTTTCTCGAAAGCCATTACTCCGGCTTGCATGGTTGGTTCGCATAGCGAGCACCGGACTTCTCGGCCTTCCCAGAGGCTGGGCAGTGCGCAAAGCCGAACGAAGGAAATCAACATCCGACCTTATTAACCTTGGCGATAGGACATTCGGCTGGAAAGATGTTGGGATCGAAGAGACGATGGGTCCGGCGATGGATATCCTGAATCGGATCCCTTTTCTTTATTCAGCCGGCTGGTCGCACTCCGGCGCTCCCGATGATCATGGGAAGATGTTTGCTTGGGCCGGAGAAGAGAAAATCGACTGGCGGGCCGCCACCAACGGAGATTATGTTGAGATCCATGCCCGGCGACAGGACGCCGGTTATGCGGTACTGAGGATAGATGACGCCCATCCGCAGTCAGGCGAGTTTATTCAAAAAATTCTGGCTCTGGGAGATATCGATTTTATTGATATGGCGAATGATCCGTCGAGGAAAGTCCTGCGGGTCCTGGTCCCCGATGACCTCATTCAACAGAACGATCGCCAGGCTTATCAAAACTGGGTGAAAGGGAAATGGGACGGGATCGAAGAAGTGGCGAAGGCCTATGCCCGTGCCGAGGTGCGGGCGGGACAAGGAAGGAAGCCGAAAGAAGGCGGAAGAAGACTCCGCACCTGGGCCCAAGCTCATCGAGAGCAAACCCTCGATCAGTCCCAAGAAGAACTTGCCCAAGTCTATGATTTGAGCCAGCGACAGGTCTCCCGCATCCTCAGCGAATATGAGATTAAAACGAAAGGCTCGCGTTCGGGTGGGCATAGCCGCCGCGCCGAGGTGCGGGTAGGATCTGAAAATTTTCCGGAATTTCTTCAAGTTGTTGAACAAGTTAAGGGACTTTTGCCAGAGATCCAGCTTGCCTTAAAGGGACAATTGGATAATGTGTCGTTACAGAGATTAAAAACGCAATTAGTTCAACACGAAAGAACCATAGACGGTTTTGTAGCCGCGGGCCTATTCCCTTTAAAATTTAAAAGTGAAGCTAAAAAGCGGTTCGTTGTTGCCATGGTGAGTTTTATGCCGGAATTTGCGGCTTTGGCTGGCAATCCGTTTGTTGATATACCAAAAATCCGTGACATTGCTAAGATTCTTTCAGGATTGGACTTCAATAACATGCTCGGAGAGGGCCGCGCCGAGGTGCGCCGCAATGTTCGAGAAAATCAAGTTGACGTACGGATTCACGATAAATCAAATCAATTCTCCGTGATTCGGGTAGTTGTCTTCACCTATTTTGAAGGGGGACCGCGGGGCTCGAAGAAATACCGTGTCAGCATCAGCGACATTCCATTCCAGCGACTCCATTCTTCGCTCATTTCCAAGAGACTGAAGGCGATTCAAATTCACGAAGAAACCCTGGAATTTATCAACAGTCTGTCGCAAGCCGGGCTTACTCCCAAGGAACTTGGAGCCGCCGTGAGAAATTTCTTTAAGAGAATTTCCACAGATCGTTCCGCCCGGGCCGAGGTGCGGGAAATTGAAATCACGCTAGAGGTTCCAGAAAATCAGCGGGGGAAGATTACGGTCAAAGAGTTTCTCGAGCAGAATGTCGACAAGATAAAGGCGGCAGGGATTGACGATCCTTCTTCCTACCTTTTAATGGAGGCCACGGTGGCCACGAGTGACCAGACGCGTCCGCTGGTTCTTGAGGGCCGTTTGCACGAGAGCTCTTTAGGCACCTCAAAGATTTATAGCAAGACGGTGAAACTGACTTATCCCTCCCGCGCCGAGGTGCGGACGAGACAGAGGAGTCGACTACCGAGCGCTTTCCAGCGTGCTCAGACGCCTGTCGAAGGAAGGCAGGTCCTTACGAAGATTCGAAAATTCCTGGCGAGTTTCTATACGAAAGCCGGTGAACTCTTCGCGAAGGCTCGCGAGGTTTTGTTCCACGGCGCCAAGCCTTTGTTCCACAGTGTGGATGTGTCTTTGAACATCCTTCAGCCCCTCTCCGAACGCTCGGAATTGCGAACGAAGGTCTTCGAGGATTACTCCCCACTCGCGCTCGCGGGAGAAATCGGAGCCGGGACCTTTCTTGGGCGGCTTATTCATGGGAGACGCATCCTAACATTCCAACGGACTGATGTCAATTCCTCTTTCTACAAGAATAATTTCGTTTTACCACAACCAATTCCACGCCGCGCCGAGGTGCGGAATCAGGATTGGCCGGAATGGGTAAGTGCCGCACAGCGAAAAGTCCTGGAACGATTTTTGAGATATGTGGAAGATGTTAATGATAGAGAAAAATTAAAAAGAGGTTTGATTGAAGGACTGAAAAATCATCGGCGGAATGAATTTAGCTTAAAAAGACCCTATGTTCGTGATCCTCAAGCTATATTTAAAGGGCTTTCACAATTGCCGGAAGAAGAATTGGAATCCTTGGCTAATCTTGTCACCCGGTGGCCCATTCATGAAGCGGTTAGACTCCTGGGCCTTGCTACCATAGAGGATCCAAAAGCACGGAGAGATGCTTACGATTATCAAATGGAACGCTATGGTAAATGGGAAGGGATCCAAGTACGCTTCCAAACGAATCAAGGAGAAAAGTATTTTGTGCTAGGCTGGATTCCGAAAGAACTTCGAGAATCACCTCGCTTTACTTTTTTTAAACAACGATTGGAGTCATTGCTTACACGAGGATTTTTAATTAAAGAATTTTACATCGATAACAAAGAATTTTCTTTAACCCTATATCCTTACAGTGAGGAAGAGGATGAGGCGGAAAGCAAGAATGATGAGGGAAAAAGCACCCTTCCATTCTTTTTTATGAAAGATAAAAGAATTTGGAGAGGTATCACGCGTCTTGCAACCAACGGTTTTCGTCAATTTGATTTTGAAAATATTATTATGCACACGTTCCCTTCTCTTGGTTTACATATGTTTTTTCCGGCGCCTAATGAAACCAAAGTCCCCTCGTTAGAGCAGATCAAAACAATTCAGAAGTTTATCGTAGCTGCGCTTCGAGCGAAAAGCGAGTTTGAGAATTCGAAGCAAGGTAAAGGGCAAAAAATTTATGCCTATTTGAGAAGCAGCGCAACTACGAGGAAAACGCTTGTGGAAGAAATACGGGATCTAATTGCCCATTACACGAAAGC
>CAZNDW010000054.1:0-8897 GCA_964571895.1 uncultured Planctomycetales bacterium | reverse complement strand
TCTTCCGGGTTCCCTCAAAAGCCAGATGCGTCTGGCGGATAAATTGGGGGCCCGGCGGGTCATTATCCTGGGGGAAGATGAATTAAAAGAGCACGCGGCGACCTTGAAGGATATGGAAAAAGGGACGCAGACAAAGGTGCCTTTAGGGCAAGTGGTTCACGTTTTAAAAGAGGGAAATCATGCTTCGAACGCACACGTGTGGCGAATTAAATAAGCAGCATAAAGACCAAGAGGTGACCCTCTGCGGCTGGGTGCACCGCCGGCGGGATCATGGAAAATTGATTTTTATTGACCTCCGGGATCGCTACGGCATCACTCAGATTGTTTTTGTCCCGTCCGTAGCTCCCGAAGCCCACAAAATCGCGCAAACCCTGGGGCCCGAATTTGTGGTGCAGGTCCGGGGAAAGGTGAGCGCCCGGCCTGCCGGCGCCGTCAATCCCGCGATCCCCACGGGCGAGGTGGAGCTGACGGCCGCGCACTTGGAGATTTTAAACCCGTCGCTTACTCCGGTTTTTGAAATCGACGACACCATCGAGCCCTCCGAAGAATTGCGGTTGGCGTACCGTTATCTGGATTTGCGCCGCAGCAGGGTCTTGGAGGCCTTTAAGCTGCGGCATCAGCTCTGTAGCGCGGTTAGAAGTTTTTTGAATAAAGAAAATTTTTTGGAAATCGAAACGCCGGTCTTGACCAAATCGACCCCCGAGGGGGCGCGAGATTTTCTGGTCCCGTCCCGGTTAAATCCCGGGAAGTTTTTCGCCCTGCCGCAGTCGCCGCAGCTTTTTAAGCAAATCCTCATGGTCTCGGGTGTGGACCGGTATTATCAGATCGTGAAATGTTTCCGGGATGAAGACCTGCGCGCGGACCGGCAGCCGGAATTTACCCAGATTGATCTGGAGATGTCGTTTGCCGAAGAAGAGGACGTCTTTTCCTTAACCGAGCGGATGTGGAAAGAGGTCTTCCGCGAGCTGAAAGGAATCGAGCTCAAAATTCCTTTCCCCCGTTTAACGTACGCTCAAACCATGGCGCAGTATCAGACCGACAAACCCGACACACGGACTAAGCCCGAAGATTTTGCTTTTGTGTGGGTCGTGGATTTCCATTTGTTGAAATATAATAAAGAAGAAAAGAGATGGGAGAGCGAGCATCATCCCTTCACCGCCGTACAATCGGAAGACCTGGATCTTCTTAATAAAGGGGTTTGGGACAAAGTGCGGGCCCGCTCGTATGATTTGGTTTTAAACGGCAGCGAGATCGGCAGTGGTTCGGTGCGGATCCACAGAAAAGAAGTTCAGCAAAAGATCTTCGAAACGATTGGTCTGAGTCCAGAGGAGGCCAGCCAGAGATTCGGATTTCTTTTAAAGGCTTTTGAGTTTGGGGCGCCTCCCCATTGCGGGGTGGCCTATGGGGTCGATCGGTTGGTGGCGATTTTGTGCGGGCTCGATTCCATCCGAGACACCATTGCCTTTCCAAAAACCCAAAAAGGAAGCTGCCTGTTGACCGAGGCCCCCTCCGGCGTCGATAGCCGACAGTTCAAAGAACTGGGCTTAAAGACATCCCCTTAAGGCCTCCGGGATCAGGAGGAATTACACTACAAATCTTGCCGTTCGGCAAGATTTGTATCGCCGTCCCTCAAGGAGTTGGGACTTAAGGTGATCTGACCTCTTTTTATGAGTACCATTGACATACCCTGGATGGTATGATAAATTAGAATACTGGGAGGTGGGAATGATGGCCGCGACTAAAGTAGCGATCACAGTAGATCAAGAGCTCCTTCACGTGGTCGATCGGTGGGTGACCCAGGGCCGGTACCCTAACCGTAGCCAGGCGATCCAAGCTGCGGTGCGGGAAAAGCTGGAACGCTGGAACCGTGTCCGGTTGGCTGAGGAGGCCTCTAAGCTGAATCCCCAGGAAGAGCGGGGACTGACTGAGGAAACCTTTGTAGGCGAAACATGGCCAGAATTTTGAGGGGGGATATCTACTGGGCCGATCTTGAGCCAACCCGAGGAAGGGAACAATCTGGCCGGCGCCCAGTCTTGGTCATTAGCCATGAAGTTTTCAATAAGCATTCCGGCACCATCATCGTCCTCGCGATCACGAGTCAACTCCAGCATGCAGGCTTTCCACTGACCTATGCACTCCCTCAGACACTGCTTCCGAAACCCTCCTGGGTGAAAATCAGTCAGATTCGAACTTTATCGACTGAGCGTTTTACGCACCGATTGGCCCGATTAGATGAAATCGAGGTCAACCGGATTATTGAAGGATTGCTTGATATCGTAGGGCCATAGGAAGCCGTTTTTGTCTAGTGCCCTTGCAACTTTATTTTGTTTTATATTTGGCAAGGGCACTGAGGGGGTGTGGGGGAAGCTGTTCCCCCACGATTGGGGGGTGCTCAGTCCCGACCAAGGGTCGGGACGCCGAAGGGGGGCTTGCCCCCCTAGCGGAAGTGCCGCTGGATATTCCAGGGAAGTTCGTTGCAGCGGCACTAGAACTATACCCCTTAAGGGAAGAGGTAATCACAAAATTTATGGAAAAGAATCTGCAATTTGACAGCAACAAAGATCTGCAGCTTTTGTTCGGAAAATACGATCAAAATCTCAAGCTGATCGAGCAGGAATTAAAAGTCAAGATCACCCGAAACGGCTTGGGGCTCAAATTGCTCGGATCCGAGGCGCAGGTCCAAAAGGCGAGCGACCTCATGGATTATCTTCTGGGCCTTGTGGAGAGCGGTCAGGATATCAAGAAAAGGGATGTGATCTTTGCCTTAAAGGTCGCTCAGGACGATAAGGGAATGGATTTTAAGAGGCTCAGCAAAGACAAGATCGATGTCTTTGTGAGAGGGGCCCTGGTGATTCCCCGCACCAAAGGCCAATTGGAATATGTGGATGCCATCAAACAGTACGATATTGTCTTTGGGATCGGCCCGGCGGGAACAGGAAAGACCTATCTCGCGATGGCCATGGCGGTCAATGCCCTGAAGAAAGGGTTGGTCCGGCGGATCATCTTGACCCGCCCGGCCCTCGAGGCGGGAGAAAGCCTCGGATTTCTGCCCGGGGATATGGTCGAAAAGGTCTTGCCGTATCTGAGGCCTTTATACGATGCCCTGTACGATATGATTGATCCCGAGAAAGTGGAAGAATACACGGAACGGGGGATTATTGAAGTGGCGCCTTTGGCCTATATGCGGGGGCGCACCTTAAACGATGCCTTTATCATTCTGGATGAGGCCCAGAACAGCACCCCCTATCAGATGAAGATGTTTTTGACGAGGCTCGGGTTCGATTCCAAGACCGTCATCACCGGCGATATCACACAAAGCGATCTCCCTAAGGGCGTGCCGATCGGTCTGGTGGATGCCGAAAGGATTCTGAAGGATATCGAAGGCATCCGGTTTATTACCCTGACCGGGGAAGACGTGGTTCGCCACGAATTGGTTCAGAAAATTATTGAAGCCTATGAGCATCTCGATAAAAAATAATACACAGGCCGTCGGGCTGGCCCTGTACCGTTTTGGTACAGGGCTGGCGGTGGGAATTCTTTCCATATTTTTTCTGGCGCTTTTGTGTCACTGGGCGGGGCTTTCGCTGGTCATCCCGCTTTTGGTCCTCTATGGAGGGATCTTTCTTTATTACGATCAAAAGGCCAATACCCGTCTTTTCTTAAATCTGGGGCTGCTCTTGACCCTGATTATTGCCCTGGCCTATTTTCTCCTGCGCTACACAACCACTTCCAGCCTTTATATTCCCGTCGCCACGGTGGGGATGCTGACCATGCTTTTATTCAACGACCTCAAGCGCGCTTTCTTGATGAGCCTCCTCTCCAGTGTGATTGTGGGGATATTGGCCGGAGGGGATTATCGATTGCTTTTGACGTTCCTGGTGGGGAGCTTAACCGGGGTGTATGCGATCAAAGACGCCCGCACCCGCTGGGATTTGATTAAGACCGGGATTTTTGTATTCTTTATGCAGGTCGTCTGTATGGTGCTTTTTGTGGAGGATAAGAAGGTCGTTTTATCCATAGATTTTACGCTGCGCGTTCTTCAGCCGCTTTTAGGCAACGGCTTGATTTCGGTCGCCGCCGTGATGTCCACTTCCAAAATCTTCGAATCCCTTTTTGGGGTCGTCACCAATTTTAGTCTGCTGGAATTAGCCGACACGAACCACCCCCTCCTTAAACGCATGGCGATCGAAGCGCCCGGAACATACCATCACAGCTTGATTGTGAGCAATCTCTCGGAAACAGCGGCCAATGCCATTGGCGCCAACGGCCTTTTAGCCCGCGTGGGGGCCTACTATCATGATATTGGAAAGCTCATCAAGCCGGAGTATTTCACCGAGAATCAATCGGGCACCAGCAAGCACGATCAGTTGGAACCCTCCATGAGCCGGCTGGTGATTTTGAATCATGTCAAAGAGGGAATCGATCTGGGCCGGAAATATCAGCTGAATCCCACGATCATCGATTTTATCCCCCAGCACCACGGCACCGGGCTCCTCCATTATTTTTACCAGAGGGCCTTGGAGGAGGCCAAGGAAGGCGGGGACATCCGGGAAGAAAATTTTCGGTATGCCGGCCCCAAACCCCAGACCCGCGAGACCGCGGTGGTTTTATTGGCGGACTCGGTCGAGGGCGCGGTGCGGGCCCTGGAGGAAGCGACACCGGTTACAATCGATGAGGTTGTCCGGAAAGTCATCAACAATAAATTCATCGACGGCCAACTGGATGAATGCGATCTCACCTTGAAAGACATCGAGCATATCTCCCAGACCTTCAGCCGAGTCTTGAGCGCCATGTATCACAGCCGCATCAAATACCCGGAAAAGAAAAATGGCAATCACGATCGAAATCGAAAATCTGCACAGACGCATTCCCATAAATCCCCGGCTAATCATCAGGGCCGTCAAAAGACTTCTGCGCCGTGAAGGCATCAGCCGGGCGAAGGTCTCGATTGTCTTTGTCACGGACCCGAAGATCCAATTCTTAAATAAAAAATATCTTAATCACGATCACCCAACCGACGTCCTTGCCTTCGATTACCGCGTTTCTTCCTCACGGCCCCAGAACTCAGAGATGTCAGGAGAGATCATCATTTCCACAGACACCGTCCGGAGGAATGCCGCTTTTTATGGGACACGCGACGAATACGAACGGATGCTGTATATCATCCACGGGATCTTGCATCTTTTGGGTTTTGATGACAGTTCCCCTGCGGCGGCACAGAAGATGCGCCGCAAAGAAGGCGAGCTCCTCAAATCTCTAGGATATGATTCTTAAAACCGAAGCCGTTGTTTTAAAACGCCTGGATTTCCGCGAGACCAGCCGCATTGTGACCTTCTTTACGAAGGACTACGGCAAGCTCAAAGGCCTCTTGAAGGGGGTCCGCCAGGACCATAAAAAATTCGGGAGCTCCGTCGATCATTTTTCCCGCAATGACATTGTTTACTATCCCAGCCGTCAGTCGGAGATTCACCTCGTGAGTCATTGCGATTTGCTGACCGGTTTCCCCGGCATTCGGACGGATATCAAAAAGATGATGGCCGCCGAGTATGCCCTGGAGCTGGTGGATGCCATCCTGCCGCTGCAGGAGGAAAACCGCACGATCTACGAGCTTCTGGTCGATTATTTGAGCAGCCTGGAGACGGTGAAGGATTTTCTAAAGCTCCTTTGCTTTTTTCAAATCAAAATTCTTCTGCACTCGGGGTTCCGGCCTCATTTGGATTCGTGTCTTCGCTGCGATCAGGAGATCCACGGCAAGGCCCGGTTCAGCCTCCAATCCGGGGGATTGATTTGCCTGCGCTGCAAATTAAAAGATACGGACGTCAGTCTCGTGGCCCCCGGCACGATTGCCTCCATTTTGTATGTCGAACGAAATCCCTGGGGGCTGTGTTTGCAGTTAGGATTGACCGAACGCATTAAAAGGCAGCTCATGTTTGTCTTGAATAACTTTTTGGTCTTCCATCTGGAAAAAGAGATCAAGATGATGAAGTATCTGGAGTATTAAGAGTCTTTGAGGTTTGGGTTTTCGGAAACGAGGATGGGTTATGACCAGATTTCTTCTAGGGACAGTGGGTTTATTCGGGCTGGTTTTATCGTTCTTTAATTTCGTATACGCCCAGCCCCTAACCGTTTCTCCTCAAGGCGCCGTCGCTGAGGTTTTGGGCAGGAAGATTTGGGCCTGGGATCTGAAGCCCGAGGGTGATTTCTTCCAGGACGAACCAAGAGAAATGAATGAACAAGAATCCCGGGAGTGGCTGTGGTTGTATCAAAGAGAAAAGATCAAGGAGATGATTTTAAGCCCTCTTTTAGACCAATACGCCCAAGATCATCAGATTGAGGTTTTAGATTCACAGACCCAGCCTCTTATGAGTTTATTGACCAATGACGATAATCTTCAGGAAGAACGAATGGCGGAGGAAGAGTTTTTAGAAGAGATCAAGGCCCGGAAGATGCAACTGGAGGAAACCCTGGAGCTGCCTCATATCAGCGAAGAGACGCGCAACAAGACTTTTGAAGAGCTCATCCGTCTGGGAAAAGCGATTCCGCAGCTGGAGAAGGAGAATCTTCAAGAGGAATTGGTGAGGATGGCGACCGAGATGGTGAAGATCTGGAAGATCAATCGGGCCTTATATAAGAGGTATGGCGGGCGGGTGGTCCTGGAGCAGGCCGGCCCCGAACCCCTTGATGCCTACCGGGATTTTTTAAAAGAGAAAGAAAAGGAAGGGGCCTTTCGTATTTATGACCAAGGCCTGGCACAGGCATTCTGGGAGTATTTTACCGACGATCGCGGGCACACCTTTTATACCTCCGAGGGAGGGGCCCGCTGGATGGAAACCCCCTGGTGGCTTTTGGAGAAGGAGGGGCAGAAAAGCGGGGGTTTTTAGTGTTGACACCGGTTGGAGCGGGTGTTATTATTGTTTCAGATTATATACAATTATGTATATAAAATGAAATATTGACCATGCGCTTTCAGAGAACCTACAAAGAACTCATTGAGAAAAAATATTATATCTTCTCCTTTGAAGACCTGTGCGTTTTTTACCCCGAGGAAAAGCGCAGCAACCTGCGTCAGTATTTATCCCGCTGGAAGAATCAGGGATGGATCGGTCCTTTAAAAAAAGGCCTGTATGAATTGACATACCCCGAAGACCGCAGCGTTCCAGATTTTTTTATTGCCAACAAAATGTACGCACCATCCTACATTTCCCTGGAAACCGCGTTGTCCCACTACAGTATTATTCCTGAGGTGTCGATGGCGGTTGTGTCGGTCACCTCAAAGACCACCCGCCGGTTTAGGAATTCCCACGGACTTTTTATTTACCGCAGCGTACGGCCGGAAGCCTTCCGCGGATACATCATCGAAAAGCATAATGGATTCAATGTCCTGATCGCCAAACCGGAGAAGGCGCTCGTTGATTATCTGTATTTCAAGACCCTGCGCGGCGGGACATTCGACAAGAAGGCGGAGCGGATCGATCAAAAACGGGTGGGGCAGCTTAACAAAAAAAGACTCGAAAGCTATGCGAAAATTTATCAACTTGATGTAAAGGCCGCCCTAAACCAGGTGGTTTAGGGCGGCCTCCTCATCCCGCCAAGGCGGGATGAGGAGAATGGTGGGGCTTTTATATGCTTGAACTTGAGGCGCTGGCCGTTGAGGCCAAACAAAGAGGCATGCCCTCCGGGAAAATGCGCGGTATCTTAAGGGAATACCTGCAGGTCCTCATTTTGAAGGAACTGTATAAACTTCCCGGTGGCCAGAAGCTGTCCTTTACCGGTGGAACATATCTAAGGCTTGTCCATCAGGCGAAAAGGTTCTCGGAAGACCTTGACTTTAATGCGGGTGAAATGAAAAAAAGTGACTTCGAAAGGACCTTGGAAAAGATTCAAGGCAGTCTTAAAAAGGAAGGATGTGAGGTCAAGCTCGCTTTCGGACACTGGGATAATATTCTGGCGGGGGAGTTTATCTTCCCGGATATCGAAGAACATTACGGGGTCGTTTCTCTCTACAGGCGCAAGGAAGGGATTGTCATCAAATTGGAAGCCAACCGGCCCCAATGGAAGATTAAAACCGATTCCTTAGTGGTCGCCGGATTCGGACATATGTTTCCAGTTCTCTGCACGGATAAGGGAGCGCTCTTTGCCGACAAGATCGACGCCCTGATCAAAAAAAATCGGGCGCGCCACCTGTTTGATATCATGTTTATGCTTTCTCAAAAATATTCCATTGACTTAAACGTCTTAAAGGCGCTAGGGATCAAAGAGCCGCCGCTGGATGCTATTCTTAAAAGGGTGGAATGCTTTTCCACCGTGGAACTTAAAAAACAGGCGGAACAGTTAAGACCGTTCTTGTTTGAGGAAAGCGAAGCCGATTTGATCATCCATGCGCATAAGGTCATCCCTCAGCTTATTCAGGGTTATCAATGACGATAAAAAATCTACCATTCAGACCATGGCGGGGATTGCGAAGGCGGGGGGTGTATTAAAATAAAAAAATTATTGACAGTGTGTATTCTGTAATGTATGTTAGTGTATGTATGAAAGAGACAGCCATTTCAAAGCGAGAGCTAGAAGCCATCCGCGAAATCCGCAACTCCCTCATGCAAAAGGGCAAAATCCCTTCCGTCCGAGAGTTAATGAGTTCCTTAGGGTACCGCTCCCCGCGATCCGCCGCGGTCCTTTATGAAAATTTAGTCGAAAAAGGCATTCTGCGCCGTAAACGGGACGGTAATTTCCAGTTTATTAAAGATGTGACTGAGAATGACAGGGTTCGGGCGCAGACTGTCGATGTTCCTTTAGTGGGAATAGTCGCCTGCGGCGTTCCCATCCTTGCCGAAGAAAATGTTCAGGCCCAAAATGGCGAGACCGTGATGGCCTTAATTGACGATCAGGCGACAGTCAAA
>CAZNDW010000053.1:0-8913 GCA_964571895.1 uncultured Planctomycetales bacterium | reverse complement strand
TGGCAATGCCGACCGGATCCCCGGCATCCTTGAGATTAACGAAATTGACCCCCTTAACCACCCGTCCATCTTTCACATCCAGGCAGGGAATTATCCTTTTGGTGAGCATAGCTGAATCGCTTCTTTTAAATCCAGCCGGCCCTCATACAGGGCCTTGCCGGTGATCACTCCCATAAGCCCTTGAGGTTCTAGCTCCTGCAATTTCTTCAAATCCTCTAAACTGGAAATCCCGCCCGAGGCAATGACCGGGATAGAAACACTCTTCAAAAGTTGAGCGATGTTTTCGATATTGGGCCCGGTTAAGGTGCCGTCGCGGTTGATGTCGGTATAGATCAAGGTCTTGACCCCTAAGCTTTCCAGCTCCGGGGCGAAATCGGCGGCTTTTAAATTGGAAAGGTGCTGCCATCCCCGGTCCGCCACCACACCATCGATGCAGTCGAGGCTGACGATGATTTTATCCATCCACTCTTTGAGGACTTCCTTTAAGAATTCCCGGCTTTCGATCGCTTTGGTGCCGAGGACGACTCGCGAAACGCCGCTTGTCAGAAAGCACGCGATATCGTATTGAGTGCGGATGCCGCCGCCCAACTGCACGGGGATAGGAACCGAACTGACGAGGGATTCGATGAGATGGAAATTCTTGGCCTTACCCATTTGGGCGCCGTCCAAGTCAACCACATGAAGAAGCCTCGCCCCGCAGGATTCCCACTTTTGGGCCATGGCTACCGGATCGTCCGAGTACACGGTCATCTGGTCAAAATGACCGCGTTCTAACCGAACGACCTTTCCTTCTTTGATATCCACCGCTGGGATGATGAGCATCAGTTCAGTTGGATAAAATTTTTGAGGACTTTTAACCCGATGGATTGACTTTTCTCGGGATGAAACTGGACACCGAAGATATTGTTCTGTTCAACCGCGCACGCAAAGGAAACGCCGTAATCCGTTGTGGCGGCGACAACCGAGGGATCTTTCGGTCGCACAAAATACGAGTGGCAGAAATAAAAGTGGCTTTCGTTCTCGCATCCTGCCAAAAGCCTCGTGGCGGGGCGCTCAATTTTGATCTGGTTCCATCCCATATGAGGGACCTTAAGAGAAGAAAACCGCTCCACGGTTCCTCTAAAAATTCCGATTCCCTCCACTTCCCCGCCTTCATAACCTTTTTCGAAAAAAAGCTGCAGCCCCAGACAGATCCCCAAAAAGGGTTTCCCTAAGGCAATGCTTTCTTTGATAGGGTCCATCAGCTTTAACTCTTTCAGTTTCTGCATCGCCGGCTGCATGGCGCCCACACCGGGTAAAACCACTTTTTGAGCCTTCTTAATCTCATCGGGATTTTGGGTGATTTGGGCTTGAGCCCCTACTTTTTCCAAGGCCTTTTGCACACTGCGCAGATTGCCCATGCCGTAGTCGATGATCGCGATCATTAATCAATGATTCCTTTGGTCGAGGGGATGGCTTTTCGTCGGGGATCGATTTGGGTTGCCTGATCCAAAGCCAATCCTAAAGATTTGAAGACGGTCTCCATGATGGTATGCAAATCAGCAGAAGACTTCGGGTTGTTGATCGTAACAATGATGTTAGCTCCCAACTGATGTGCCATTGATTCCAGAAAATGTTCCAGATGTTTAAAGCTATAACCGTCCGGAGTGCCTGTATCGGAAAGACTCAGCGGATGGACACCTTCCACGCTCAAGCGAAAGTGGCCCCTTCCACTGATATCGATGACACAGTGCCCCAGCGTATCCTCCATCGGCGCAAACGCCGACCCGAAACGCCGGATCCCTTTCTTGTCGGCCAAGGCCTTTTTAAAAATCTGACCGAGGACAATACCGACATCCTCGTTGGTGTGGTGGATATCGACATTGAGATCCGCCTTCTTTACCTCGAGCGTGAGATCAAAGAAGCCGTGAAAAGCGAAAAGCTCCAGCATATGATCCAGAAGGCCGATATGGGTCTTGACTTTAGCCTTTCCCTGGCCATCGAGATTCAGTTCTGCTTTAATTTGAGTCTCTTTGCTCTTTCGTTCCCATTGGGCTTTGCGTGGTGTCATCAAAACCTCACTTTCACCGATTCCGAATGTTTGTTCAGTCCCTCGAGAGAGGCGATCTTCTCAAGAGGCTCGCGCACCTTTTCCAAGGCCTTTTTCGAATAGGAAATGATGTGGCTGGTTTTCATAAAATCCGAAAGACATAACCCCGAGAAAAATCTTGCCGTTCCCAGCGTTGGGAGCACGTGACTGGGACCGGCCACGTAATCGCCAATCGCCGTCGGGCTGAAAGGCCCCAGAAAGATCGCCGCCGCGTTGGTGATTTTTTTGGCGATCGTCAGAGGGTTATTGGTTAAGATCTGCACGTGTTCGGGAGCGATCTCATTGGCAATTGTCACCGCCTCATCCATGTTCTGGGCAAAGATGATGTAGCCTTTAGGGATCCGCTTACGAATCTGACGGATCAGCTGCTTTGAGGTCGTCACCACAATCGCCAGCGCGCCCACGTGCTCCAGCTGGGCCTCCAAATCCGCCACCACATAATTCCCATTGGTGTGGCGGTTGGCCAAGATCACAAGCTCGGTCGGGCCGGCCAGCATATCAATATCGACATATCCAAAAAGCTGTCTTTTGGCCTCGGTCACATACATATTGCCCGGGCCGATGATCTTATCGACTCGGGGAATGGTCTTTGTGCCAAACGCCAAAGCCGCCATCGCCTGAGCCCCCCCCACTTTATAGATCTCACTCACCTTCAGAAGATTGGCCACCGCTAAAATGGATGGATTAACGTGACCGTCTTTATTGGGAGGGGTGGTGATGACAATCCTTTTAACACCCGCCACCCGCGCCGGGATCACGGTCATATAAACAGTGGAAACCAAAGGCGCTGTCCCGGCAGGAACATAAATCCCCACCGACTCCAAGGGCCGGATATTCTCTCTCAAAAGGATGCCCTCTTCATCTTTAACCCGGGCAGGCTTTTTAAGCTGTTTCTTGTAAAAAAGCTCAACGTTATTGGTAATGAGTTTGAGGGCTGCCACAAAATCACTGGTGATATTCTGGAAAGCCCCGCTGATCTCGCTTTCATCGACCCGCAGTTGTCGTACCGTCAATTTGGCTTTATCGAAACGGCGAGTATATTTTAAAAGCGCCTCATCGCCATTTTGCTTGACGTCCTCGAGAATCTTTCGGACTTTCTCCTCAATATGTTTTTTTCTCGCCAAAAGATTCCGGTTGTAAACGGCCTGAATCCGCTGGCCGGTGTGTTTGAGAATTTTCATGATTATGCCTGCAGTTTAGCTTTCTTCTTAATCAACCGTTTCGCTTCACCCAAAACCTTTTCCAGATTGACTCGGTGCTTGCTCCCAAGCTGTACCAGCTCGGCTCGTCCGCCGCCGCTTCCTTTGATCAACGCGGCGATGTCGCCCACCCAATCATCGGCCTTGATGCCTTTTTTGACCAAATCGTCTGTCACGCCAATAAGGATCACGCTTCCTTCGGAATCTTCCGAGGCCAAAAGGATGATGGCGGAGCGGCTTTTTTGTTTGAGCAAATCACAAGCCCGCCGTAAAAGTGGACTGCTGGCGTTGGGAATGGCGTGCGCGATGATTTTTGTCTTTCCCATCTTATCGCTAGTTTGCACAAGGGTGTCTAAAGAATTTTTGATGAGTTCCAAGCGAAGGCCATCCACTTCTTTTTCAAGTCTTTTGAGTTTTGTGGTCTGGACATCCAGCCGTTGGAAGACCCCTTCCACGGGAGATTTTAATTTTTGAGATATGGCCTCAAGCTGAGCATCGCGCTCCAGCATAAACCTCAGCGCCGCCTGGCCGGTTAAGGCCTCAATCCGACGGATTCCCTGCGCCACGGCCGATTCGCTGACGATCTTGAAAGTCCCAATCTGGCCGGTAAAATTCAAATGCGTTCCACCGCAGAGCTCTTTGGAGTAGCCGTTAACGGACACCACCCGAACCGCATCCCCATACTTCTCTGCAAAAAAGGCCAAGGCCCCGGTTTCCCTGGCTTCTTTCAGAGGCATGGTTGTCTTCTTGACCGGATCGCAGGCCATAATATAGGAATTCACCAGTTCTTCGATTGTTTTCCACTCCTTTGGGGCGAGGGCGTGCGGATGGGCGAAGTCAAACCGCAAACGGTCCTCGGCGACTAAAGAACCCTGCTGCTTAATGTGGGGGCCTAAAACCGTTCGCAGCGCCGCCTGCAGAAGATGCGTGGCGGTATGATTGCGCATGATGGAAAGCCGCCTTTCTTCATCGATGTGGGCCTCCACAACATCACCGGCTTGAAAGGTTCCTTCGAGAACCTCACCCAGATGAACAAACACATCCCCGATCTTTTGGGTGTCGGTGATGCGGATCGTTCCTGCGGGTTTGATCATGGTCCCGCTATCGCCAATCTGTCCGCCGGCCTCGGCATAAAAAGGGGTTTGATTCAAAACCAGCTTGATCCGCTCGGCTTTTTGCGCAACGGTCGCCTCTTCCTCACGAATGAAAACCTTCAAGATCTTGGCCGTGCTCTTCACCTGCTCATAGCCTAAAAATTGGGTCTTGGGGACATCCAGTTTTAAATCGACATCTTTGAAAACTTCACCGGTCATTTTGCTTAAAGAGCGCGAGCGTTCTTTTTGTTCCGCCATGTGCTTTTCGAACTCTTTGCCGATGGCCTCATGGAGATGATCGTCGATGCCTTCGGCCTTAAAAGCGTCCCGGATGGCATCGATAGCCAACCCATGGGTATCGTAGTACGCGAACATCGCCCGGCCCCATCCCCGGATTTTCTCCTCTTGCGATAAGGCCCGATCATTTTTAATTTCTTGGAGCTCTTTTTCTAATAAAGGAATCCGCTCGTTCAAGAGAGAGGCATAGGCTTGAGCGGTATTTTGGATCGTTTTTTTAATTTGATCTCTATTCTGAACCAATTCTGGATACGGCTCTTGCATGATATCAATGACACCCTCCGCAAGTTTTTGCAGGAATGCCTCCGATGAATTTCTATGCCGAAGAACGATGTCGGTGCAAATGCAAATGAGCCTCTTGACCACCGATCCCTTTTCTTTGTTCGAGGGGATAACCCCATCGTTAATGGCAAAGACAACCGCCCGCATATGGTCGGCGAGAATATATTTTTTTTCCAGAGGGACTCCCGGTTTCTCATCAATTCTTCTGATGATCGTCTTGAACAGATCCGTCTCAAAATTGCTCTTTTTGCCCTGAAGCTGAAGGACCGCCACCAGCCGCTCCAGGCCCATGCCGGTGTCGATATTTTTACTCGGGAGAGGCTCTAAGATGCCGCCCTCCTTGCGGTTAAATTGCGTGAAGACCAGATTCCAGATCTCAGAGAATCGTCCGCACTCACAGGAGGGATTGCAATCTGGATTTTTACAATCAGGGTTGGGCCCATAATCATAAAATATCTCCGAGCACGGACCGCAAGGGCCGTTGGGGCCTTTTGCTTTCGCCTCCGAAGGCCAGAAGTTGGTTTTATCCCCTAAGCTCAAAAATCTATTCCTGGGGATTCCAATGTCTTTGCGCCAAATCGTCTCGGCCTCTTGGTCTTTTTCGTACACCGACACCCATAAGCGGTCCGAGGGAATCTTTAAATCCTTCGTTAGAAACTCCCACGCCCAGGAAATCGCCTCTTTTTTAAAATAATCACCGAAAGAAAAATTGCCCAGCATTTCAAAGAAGGTGTGATGATAAGGGGTTTTTCCCACCCGGTTGAGATCATCGGTCCTGAGGCATTTCTGACAACTCGCTGCCCGGGCGTAGCCCTCGAGGTGTCCCAAGAACTGGCGTTTAAACTGCTGCATGCCGGCGGTTGTAAAAAGAACCGTGGGATCCTCCTTGGGAACGAGCGAGTCGCTGGCGATCGTCCTGTGCCCTCGGGAAGCAAAGAAATCTAAAAACCGTTTTCTGACTTCGTTGGGGGTCATAAGCTGTCTACCGTCTTTTGAATGGATTCGATGGTAAACCCTCGGCGGGCAAGATATTCGAAGAGCCGTCTTTTGATCTTCAACCGGTCTGATTTCTCTTTAGCTTTTAGAAGATACCTTTGCGCCACCTCTTGGATCGACTTTTCTTCCTCATAATCTTGGGTGGATCGTTTCAGTTCCTCTTGAATAAGGTCTTGGTCAATCCCCTTGGCTTTCAGCTCAAAAGCAATGCGCCTTAGCCCTAAGGGTTTCTTAAGGCGCCACCCAATCCAATCTCGAGCGAATTGACGGTCATTGACCCAAGAAACGGCTTTGAAATCTTGAAGAGTTCGAGCAATGGTCTCTTTGCTAAATCGCTTTCGGGCGAGGTGATCCCGGATTTCTTTTTCGCTCCGGTTGCGGATCTTAAGCAATCTCAAGACAACTGACTTGGCTTGAGCGAATTCGTCTTTGAATGGAGAAGCCAAAGCTTCATTTTTCCTTGATGACGAAATATCCGCGCCTAGTTTGAATGAGGCAATCCCCTTTGAGATTCTGGGTTACTCGGGTGAAATCTTCTGTATTCTGAATCGGCTGTTGATTGATCGAAACAATCACATCCCCTCGCCTTAGACCCGATAAATCCGCCAGACTGTTCATCTCAAGGCCGACAATCACAACGCCGGTTTTATTAGAGGAGTCATCCGATGGCTCCGATGGAAAACGGCTGTGCGTGATGTCCTGAACGCTTAACCCGCGCCAGGAGCTAGCCTCTTGTTCCTCTGAGGGGGATTCCTTTTGCGGGGAGTCAACCACCCGGCCTCGGTCATCAAAGCCCGGGCGTTTTTCCACAACAACCGGAATCGAAAGGGCCTTGCCTTGACGAAAAATCTGGATATCAACCTTCCTCCCGATAGGAGCGCTTCCAACGATGTTCGTTAAGGCCGCTGTATTTTGGATCTTCTGGCCATTGACGGAAAGAATAATATCACTGCTTTTAATATCTGATTTCTGGGCCGGGCTTCCGGCCCAAACACCGGTGACCAAAACTCCCTCGGGAGCGGTGAGTCCAAAATAATCCGCGAGCCTTTGATCAAGATTTTGAACCCCCACGCCGATCCAGCCATAGACAACGGGCTTGCCGGCCATCAACTGACTCAAAATACGCTTGGCATGAGAAATCGGAATCGCGAATCCAATGCCTTGATAACCGCCGGATGTGGAAAAGATAGCAACATTGATTCCCACAACCTCGCCTTGGAGATTCACCAAAGGGCCGCCGGAATTGCCCGGATTAATGGCCGCATCGGTCTGAATCAAATCCGTGTAATCGATATCGCGCCGGGAGGTGCGCGGCAGAGACCGCTTCAAGGCACTGATCACGCCGGTTGTGATGGTCGGTTCGGGATTGGCCAGAAGGTGGCCAAAGGGATTCCCAGCAGCCACCACCCACTGGCCGATTGTCAACTTCTCTGAGTCCCCCAGCTTGGCAACCGGTAAATCTTTGAGATCAATCTTCACCACCGTCAGGTCACTTCTGGGATCTGTCCCGACAACCTTGCCTGCGGCCTCGCGCCCGTCGGCCAAGCGGACCATGATTTTGTCTGCATCCCGAATGACATGCTCATTGGTTAGGATATACCCCTTGGGATCAATAATCACACCCGAGCCCAAACCCGCGCTTCGATATTCCCGTTCGAATTGATCGCCGAAAAAATCTTGAAAAAAGCGGTTGAAAAAATCATCCTGAAAAGGGCTACCGAAAAAAACGCCCGGCCGGTAGCGCTCAATGCGTTCGGTGCGGATCGCCACAACGGTCGGGCCCACCTTGCTGGCCACCTCCTCGATGGCTGTCGTCAAATCAACATTTTGAGAACCCGGTTCTGGTTGAGCGTAGAGAAGATCTTTGGGATCAACCCAAACCGCCTGAGAAAAAATCAGCGCCCCCAAAAGGATGATAAGAATGCCAAAACGCATCAAGATTTCTCCTTTACCCCGTAGAGGAAAAAAACACCTCTTCACGGGGTCCACGATCGTCTGATATTCAATTTCTCTACAAGCTGTTTTTCGATTCGATTTAAGAACTTGGGATTCTCTTGTAAAAACTTCCGGGCCGCTTCCCGGCCTTGACCGATCTTTTCATTCTCAAAAGAAAGCCAGGTCCCGGATTTCTGGAGCACCTCGGATTCCACCCCCATATCCAGAATATCGCTGATGCGGGAGATCCCTTCCGTAAAAAGAATTTCAAATTCTGCCTCCCGAAAAGGCGGGGCCACCTTATTTTTTACCACCTTCGCCCGGACGCGGTGGCCGACAACCACATCCCCTTGCTTGATGGTTTCGGTTTTGCGCAGGTCCAGACGCACCGAGGCGTAGAATTTCAGCGCCCGGCCGCCGGTTGTAGTCTCGGGATTTCCAAACATGATCCCAATCTTCATTCGGATTTGATTGATGAAGATGACGCAGGTTTTCGATTTGCTGATGGCTGCGGTCAATTTCCTCAGGGCCTGGGACATGAGGCGCGCCTGCAGCCCCATATGGGCGTCTCCCATTTCCCCTTCGATTTCGGCGCGCGGCGTTAAGGCGGCCACCGAATCAATCACAATCAAATCGACCGCATTGGAACGCACCAATGTCTCCGTGATTTCCAGGGCCTGCTCTCCGGTATCCGGTTGAGAGATCAAAAGGTCCTCTAGCCGGACACCAATTTTTTGCGCATAGACCGCGTCAAAGGCGTGCTCCGCATCAATAAAAGCAGCCACCCCTCCCATCTTCTGGGCCTGGGCGATGATGCTTAAGGTCAGCGTTGTCTTCCCTGAAGATTCCGGCCCGAAGACCTCCACAACCCTTCCCCGGGGAACGCCGCCGATCCCTAAAGCGGAATCCAGAGCCAAAGACCCCGTTGGGATCGCGGCCACATTCGCGGCAACCTGGCTGTCCAGTTTCATGATGGAGCCCTTGCCAAATTGTTTCTCAATTTGAGTTAAAGCAAGCTCCA
>CAZNDW010000052.1:5855-8919 GCA_964571895.1 uncultured Planctomycetales bacterium | reverse complement strand
CGCCGACGATCGTGATCTGCCTGACCTTCTTGGGGTCAAGCCAGCTGACATGCATGTTGACCAGAATGTCTTTGGGGTATTCCAAGGTGGCAAAGCTCAAGTCTTCGTGGGAGGTGCCCAAGCACTTTTGTCCCCGGGCAGAAACGCTCAGAGGAATCGCGTCAAACAAATAATTAAAGATCGAGACCTCATGCGGCCCTAGATCCCAAAGGCTGTTGACATCGTAACGGAAAGGCCCCAGGTTCGTCCGCTCGCTGTGGGCGTAGTAGATCCGTCCCAATTCTTTGAATTGGATGTATTCTTTCAGCTTGATGATTCCCGGATTAAAAACGAAGATGTGCCCGACCATCAGGATCTTCTTTTTTTCCCGGGCCAAGGCCTTAAGCATCTGGGCTTCCTTGACGGATAAGGCCAGGGGCTTCTCGCATAAGACGTGCTTGCCGCAGTGAAGGCTCTCTTTTGCCAAAGAAAAATGGGTATTGGTGGGGGAGGCGATGCAGACCGCGTCGATGGCTTTGCTATGCAGAATGTCTTGGTAGTTCGTCGTGGTCTGAAGGTGGGGAAAGAGCACCTTGACGGAGTGCAAACGCTCTCGGCTGAGATCAGCGCACACCACAACGCGCGAATGAGGAAGCTGGGACAAGACCCGGATGTGGTTGGGGCCCCATTGACCACAGCCGATGACACCGATCGTTACGGGTTTTGGGTTTTTCATAATGGAATTGGCCTTTTAAAAATTCTCTCCTAAGATGAGTTTTTTCTGATTCTTTGGTATTAATTTCGATTGCCGTATAACTTGATCAATTCTATCCAAAAATTCTTTAGGCATATGCCCGGTAAACTGGAGGAGATTTTCCCGGAAGCGTTGCTTTAAGATTTCTCGGGAGAATTGATGGATTTGCCGGCAATCAACAACAGTGTCTTTCGGAAAAAAAGGTATGGTTTTAGCGGCTATGCTGATGGCATCATTATTGAACTTGGGGAACTTCAAGTAAAAATCAATATTGGAGGTCGTAATGACAAAAATGACCGGATCGATATGAACATTCCTGCTGATGGCAATAAAATATTTGTAACGTTGACTCCCATCGGGGAATTGTGAAAAAATTCTTATAACCGTACCACGCTTGATTTCTGTACTGTCAAATGCCTCATCGCAAATGTTGTCCGGGATATCAACCATCCCCTTACTCCAAACCTAGAACAATCTCCCAATCTTCCTGTATAGACTCCATATAGGCAAGGGCTTCCGGTTTGGCTTCCGGTTCATCGATGAAGAAAAGACGATAGTCAATCTCCGAATTGGATGGCGACTGGCGCCAGGGAGCTTCTTGATGGGTACGCTCAATGAGCTCGCCAGGTTTAAGGGATCCATATTTTTCCAATATGGCCGTCAGGGCTTCCATTTCAGATTCTGATAAGCATCCAAAATCCGGCTCTCTTTTTAACTGAAAAGTAGGATGGCGCGATAAAGGCGATTTATGGACTTTAAGGAATTGAGTAAACTTTTCCTGATTCGAAATTTCACCGCTCTTCAAATAAACCTCATCACGATTGATAACCTCGTTCATAATATCCAAAGATTTTGAGGGAATCGGCCCATTATCCAGATGATAATAAATATCGCCGATAATTGGCCGACCATATTTGATGAGATGCTCTTTATCCGCATAGTAAAGCAATTTACAAACCTTGAGCTTGGAAAGATCCGGAATTTTCTCGGATGCAAAATAACCTATGCTGGCAATCAACTTATCTAAATCGAATTTAAATCGAACGGCCGGCTTTACAGACTTCATATTTTTCAATCTCCACTATTTTAATATAACACGTTTTTTTTCTCGAGGGCCAAAATGGGACATCCGTAAGAAGTAGGGATATCTTATCATGAAAAGTTGACTCTTATCGAAAAATTTTCAGGAAAACCTCAACAGCGCCTCCCCCGTAAAAATGCTTCGTATTGTACGGGGCCTGCCGGGGCTAATCTTCTAAGAATTTCTAAGAGTATCGGGATGAACTGGTCTATGGTCTGTGCGGGGTCTTCTCTTACGGTCGTTCGATCTTAAGGATTTTATATTTGAGGATTCCCGCCGGGACCGAAATCGAAACGGTCTCTCCGGCTTGGTGCCCCATCAGCCCCTTGCCAATCGGCGAGGCAATGGAAATCTTATTTTCCTCATAGTTTGATTCTTCCGGGGAAACCAGCATGTATTTGCTCTCTTCCTCTGTCTCGAGATCGAGCAGGGTGGCAACCGCCCCAATGAAAATTTTGTCCGAGGGGATATTCTCATTTTCAATGATCCTGACCGAAGCCAGCTTCGCCTCGAGCTCGGCGATTCTGGCCTCGCAGTGCGCCTGGGCATCTTTGGCGGCATCGTATTCGGCGTTCTCTGAGATATCCCCCAAAAGCCGCGCATCGCCGATCGCCCTGGCAATCCGCCGGCGCTCGACGTTTTTAAGCCGCTTGAGCTCGGCGCTGAGTTTTTCGTACCCCTCTCGGGTCAGATAGACTTCCGGCATCTTCTACATCGTCTCCAGGGCCTTCAAGATCACGGGGACAATTTCTTTCAATTCGTTCTTGGAGATCCGCCCGAGCTTCGTAAAGCGCCACTCCTCATCCTGATTTCTATTCTCCCGCGTGATCTGCAGCTTTTTCTCGCCGCCATTGTAAGAAAAAACACCCACCGTGATTTTCGTGTCATCAAATTCTTTGACCTCTTTAAAGGACCCCACATCCAAAGACTTGTCGTATGGCATCTTCTTGTCCTCCTGTGCGTTAAGTATTTTATCCCCGATACAAACCGGGAAGATCCAATCCCGTCATACCCTGCATCTTTCCTAAGACGAGACTCTGCGATTTCTTGATCGCCAGATTCAAACTACGCAAAAGATCATTTTCCAGTCTTTCTTTGCCTTCCGGCCGCAGTAAACCGGAATCAATCTCTATGGTTTTAAAACTCTGCGCGCCGCTGATCACGATCTTGATACCCCCCTCCGAAACCTCCACGGTCTGGGACTCCAGCTCCTGCTTCAATTCTTCCGCCTGCCTTTTAAGCTCCATGAG
>CAZNDW010000052.1:3085-5755 GCA_964571895.1 uncultured Planctomycetales bacterium | reverse complement strand
ATCGGATTAAAGGGATCGGGATTCACCCAGCTGATCAAAGCCCGGATTAAAATGAGCCAGTAGGCCAAAAACAAAACGACATCCACGACCTTGGCCAAAGCAATCACAAAATTGCCGAGAACGAACATATTCCTCCTCTTATGGTTTAAGGTGATTTCAAAAGATCCTAAACAAATTCCCTTCCAGGAGCTTTTGTTCCAGACGATTCATCAACCGCTTGCTGGTATTGGAAACCCGTTGCAGCTCTTTCATAACATCTTCCATGGCCTGGGCCGCCTTAAACGAGGCCTGGGCGGTCTTGTTGAAAATATCCACCATATCCTGCACATCCAGGGGGTCTTGCCCGATAACAGGCCGTTCCAAATCCAGATAGGGCCCGTATTCGTCGCTGGAGATCTCAATCAATTTGCCCCCTAAAAGGCCTTCGGTTTTAATGGAAAAGTTGGTGCTTTTTCCCAGTTGTTTTTTGTAGCGTCTCAATAAGCTCAGGGTCACCTGGACGCCGCGGCCGTCAATCTTCTCATCCAGAAAATCGATCTTGGCCACCGTCCCCACATTGACCCCGGAAAGACGGATCGGCGCTCCCACGGCCAGGCCCTCCACTCTTTTAAAGAGAACCGTTGCCTGAAGCTTCGGCTGGGTAAAACCCTTTTCAACGCCAATGACCATCACCACCACAACGATGAGAATAATCCCCATGATAAAAAATGTCCCTGCCAGCAATTTCCTTAAGCCTTCTTTTTTATCCATTTTAACCCTCCCCCATCGGGCCGATAAACTCTTTAACCAAAGGATTGTTGGACGCCTCCAGCTGACGGCGCGTCCCGGTGGCCAGGAGCTCTCCCTGATGAATGAGGGTCAGCCGATCGGCGATGCGCAGCGAATTGGGAATATCGTGCGAGGCGATGACGGTTGTGCATTGGAAGCGCCGGGAGATGTCTCTGATGAGATCGGAGATATCGCGGCTCAAGATCGGGTCCAGGCCGGAGGTCGGTTCGTCACAGAAAAGAATCTTGGAATTCAAAATCACGGCGCGCGCCAGGGCCGCTCTTTTTCTCATGCCGCCGCTCAATTGGGACGGATACTTTTCTTCCTCCCCCGCCAAGCCGACGATATCCAGAATATGCTTCACCTTCTCGTCGATCTCCCCCTCCTTGAGTCGAGCATGCTCCCGAAGAGGAAAAGCAATGTTTTCAAAAACATTCATAAAATCGTACAACGCGCCTTCCTGGAAGAGATACCCGATCTGCCTTCGGATTCTTAAAAGTGATTTTTCCGAAAGCCGGGTGATGTCCACGTTGGCTATTTTGATCGTTCCTTGGTCGGGTTTCATCAATCCGATTAGATGCTGCAGCAAAACACTTTTGCCGGCACCGCTTCCTCCCAAAATCACCAGGATCTCTCCTTCGGCAATGGTGAGATTGATATCGTTTAAAATAATGTGTCCATCAATTTCTTTTAAAAGGCGTGAGATTTCAATCATGGCTTGATTGCTTTTTTCTGGAAATACCTAAAACGATTCCGAGCAAATTTGGTGTACAGCCGATCATACGGCCTGATATCGGTCTTCTCGATGAAGAATTGCACGCCCCGGTATTCTCCCACAAGATACACCTCTGAATCCAGCAGATTTTCCACGCCGTCGGTTGGATACCACAGCTCCCCTTCGAATTCGATGGGCTCCCCATTTTGGACCCACGCCGCCTCGATCGAAGGGAACCGGTAGATATCCATTTGTCCTCGATTGGGGATATTTCCCCCCCCGCAGCCGGCCCAAAAGAAGACCCCCAGGATAAAAATCCAACTGCTCATTCGGCCTCTGTTGATATTCACTTGAGCTTGCCTCCTTTACCCCGTAGAGGGGAAGAAAAAATCTCTTTACGGGGTTTACCCCCACACCGTCAGAATAATTTTGGTTAAAATCACATTCGACAAAACCACAAAAATATACGAGAAAGCGACCGCCTGAGTGGTGTATCGGCCCACCCCCAGAGATCCGCCTTTGGCAAAAAAGCCCTGATAACAACAGGTCCATCCAATCAGAATAGCAAAAAAGAAGGTCTTGACAAATCCGCTGAAGAAATCCACATACCCAACGGCCTTCAAGGTCTGCGTGATATAAAACGACCCCGGGATATGGGCCTCGGTTGTGCCGATAAAAAATCCTCCCGCAATCCCGATGACCTCTGAGAAAACGACCAAAATGGGCAGCACAAAAAAACAGGCGACGATCCGGGGAACGATCAAAAATTCAATGGGATCCACACCCATGGTGCGGGTGGCTAGGATCTGATTGTTGACATTCATCGCGCCCAATTCCGCGGCGATCCGGGCACCGGCCTTGCCCGAAAAAATAAACGAGCCAAAAACCGGAGAGAGCTCCCTCACCAAAGACAACGCCACCAGATGGGCCACATACTCTGTGGCTCCAAATCGCTTGAGCATCACATATCCTTGTAGGGCCAAGACCGCCCCGGAGGCAAACGAGGTGAGGGCAATGATGACAACGGACTGCATGCCCTGCTCATAAATCTGTTTTAAGACCTCATCATACCGAACCTTCCCACGCACCACGCGGCTTAGGATCTCAAACAAGAAAAAAAGGGCGTTTCCCAATCCCACGGCCACATCCAACAGGTATCGATAAATGAATTGGAGAATTTTCATGTC
>CAZNDW010000052.1:0-2985 GCA_964571895.1 uncultured Planctomycetales bacterium | reverse complement strand
ATTATACTAGGCTTTGGTTTTCTTCTCTAGCCAAATCTTGCGCATCTCGGATGTGATTTGATATTCCACAGTTTTGGAAATATGCTTTGATTCTAAGGGACTGGGTTCTCGCTTGGGATCAGGCCTGCCGGCCGGCCACGCAGGCCTCTTTTTGCGGGAGACACCCGGCATTTTGCCCAGGAACTCTTCCACTCTAAAAACGCTGGCTCCCAGGCATCGGACGAACGATCGGATCTCCTTATCGTCGGTCACCACCACAATCCTTTTAGGGGCCGGCGATTCGGAGACGATCCTTTTGATATGCTCATCCGCTGATTCGCCTGAGGAGAAAAGCACTTTTACGGAAGAGGATCCCGCAAGCGGGGCCCCCGCGTCTTGCTGTCGCAAGACAGCAGCGGGGGCCCCCAAAAAAGAATCAAAAACGACCGTCACGCTATTTCGGAGGCTCCCCTGCGGCCGGTGGATTTCAATCAACCGGAGCAAATGATTACGGGAGCTTTCCAGGTCTTTATCCGCTAACCCCGGAATGCGATGGATCACGTTGTACCCATCGAGAAGGTACGCAACTGACATAGACAATCCCGCCAATAAGCCCAACCGCCACCATAAACGCGAAGTTGATGAGCGTCATGCTGACCGCAACCGTTGAGGCAACCCCGATTTTCGCAAAAAGATGCGCCGCGCCGGCATCCCGCACGCCCAGCCCGGCGATGGAAGGAAGCGATGCCGCCACACAAATCATGGGAACAAAAATCAAAAAATAAATCAGAGGGATGTCCTGATGCAGTGCCCGGGCCGTCAAAAAGAATGTCAAAGAAAGAATAACCTGCGAGAGGCAGGAGACCCCGACCGCCCACAGGATGGCCTGGGGGCGGTCTTTAAAAAAGGCGATGTCGTAGTGAAGATTCATCAAGCCGTTTTTGAGCTTAGGGAAGCGGCCAAAGACACGGCAGCCCCAGGAAAAAAGCCTTTCGTTAAAAAGGACCGTCAAAATCAAAGCCACCAAAGCCCCCAAGACAAGGATCGAAAAAAGCAAAGACCGATCCTGAATCCACCGGTACCCGAGAAGAAAAGAAAGAAGCGCCACCAGCACAACGGCCACAAACCCCGACAAACGATCCAAAACAACCGAGGCCACCACCTTGGCCTTGTACGGGGTATGCCGAGATATCCCCAGGGCCTTCACCACATCCCCGCCGGTGGAGCTCGGCAAAAAGAGATTGAAGAATAAACCGACGAAAAAATACCGCACAATGCTCCCTAAAGGCACCGTCAGCTTCAGGGCCTTGAGGAAAATGAGCCAGCGCAGAAGAAGAATCCCGTGAATGAGAAAAAAAAGGAGCCCCGCTCCCGCGAGAGTGCGCCCATCCGTTTTGCTTAAGGCCTCCCCCAAGGAGGCGGTATCCATCCTTTGAAAAAGATAGATTAAAAGAGCGCCGCTTAAGGCCAGACGGAAAAATAAAGAGAAGAAATTTTTAGCAGGAAAATTTGATTTCATGCTTCCAGGCATCCTTGATAACCTTCTTCCGCGAGGTAGGAGCTTCGAACGAGCGGCCCGCTCATGATGTGCTTGAATCCCAAACCGAGCCCCAGCCGACGGTACGAGTCGAATTCCTCCGGAGGGACAAAGCGCTCGACGGGCAAGTGCCTTTTCCTCGCACTGGGAGCCAGGTATTGTCCGATCGTCAGGATTTGGCAGCCGGCCTTCAGGAGATCTTCCATCAATTCCATAATCTCAGGACGACTTTCTCCCAAACCCACCATGAAGCTGGATTTGACGAAGACGCCCGGATTCAGGCGCTTGATCGTTGTGAGAACCTGCAGGGACCGGGCATAATCGGCCTGGGGGCGGACTGTTTTGGAAAGGCGACGGATCGTTTCGATGTTATGGCTGATGACCTCGGGACGAGCCCGAGCAATCACTTGGAGATTTTCTTCGCAGCCTCCCAAATCCGGAATCAGGATTTCGATTTTCACGCGGGGCGTCAGAGACCGAATCTCCGCGATGGTTTGGGCAAAATGCCGCGCCCCACCGTCGGGCAAATCATCGCGGGCCACGGCGGTAACGACCACGTAGCGCAGATTCATCTTTTGGATGGCTTGGGCCACGTGCCGCGGTTCTTTAAGGTCAACGCTCCAAGGCCTTCCGGCGGCAACCGCGCAAAACCGGCAGGCGCGCGTGCACACATCTCCCAAGATCATAAAGGTGGCTACCCCTTTGCCCCAGCACTCCCCCATGTTCGGGCAATGAGCGCTTTCGCAGACCGTATGCAGCCTAAGATCCCGAAACATGCCCTTCATCTCGGCGATCCTTTCGATATCCGGAAGTTTCTGTCTAAACCACGGGGGCAGCATTAAAATTTTCTTTGGGGATGATCGTTGTCTTGGGTTCGATGGATGGCTTTCAGCTTTGCTCTCATCTTGAGCCGCTGGGACAGAGAAAGATAATCGACGATGAGCTTTCCCTTTAAATGATCGATCTCGTGCAGGATGACCCGCGCCAGAAGATCGGAGTACTCGGCCTCGAGCACTTCGTTATTTTCATTGAAATACCGCAGAAGAATTCTTTGGGCTCGCTTCACATTGACCGAAATCCCCGGGAGGCTCAGGCACCCTTCTTCCAACGTCTCTGATCCATCTTTTCTCAAGATCTCGGGATTGATGATCGCCAAAGGTCCCTGGCCGATGTCCGCGATGAGAATCTGTTGATTGATGCCCACTTGGGGAGCCGCCAGACCAACGCCCTTATTGCGGTGCATGGCCTCAATCATGGAGCGGATGAGCTCGCGTTCTTGAGGTCCCACGGATTTGACGGGATAGGACCTCCTTCGCAAAGCCGGATCTCCATACAAACGAATTCTTAAGGGTATGGCGGGATGGTGTTGGTGTCGTGATTCTTGCAAGATAGGCCTCACTTTGTTCGGCACTACCTTCCTTTCAGGCCCCGTAGCCCCCGCTGCTTCGTTTTGCTTTGCTTCGCGAAGC
>CAZNDW010000051.1:7795-9202 GCA_964571895.1 uncultured Planctomycetales bacterium | reverse complement strand
ACAACTCCCCCCTAAACGCCCTCTGCATATAAGGTGTAGGGACAGAACAATGTTCTGTCCCTACACCTACGGCCGTCTGGGGAATTTCGAAAAATCCGGTTTGCGTTTCTCCAAGAAGGCGTTGCGGCCCTCTTGGCCTTCCTGCGTCATATAAAAAAGCATGGTGGCGTTGCCGGCGAGCTCCTGGAGGCCCGCCTGGCCGTCGCAGTCGGCGTTTAAGGCCGCCTTAAGGCAGCGGATCGCCATCGGCGAGTTGGCGAGAATCTCCCGGCACCACTGAATCGTGACCTCTTCGAGTTTTTGGTAAGGGACAACCGCATTGACCAATCCCATCTCAAAGGCCTGCTTTGCGTTGTATTGTCGGCACAAAAACCACATCTCGCGGGCCCTTTTTTGTCCGACGACCCGCGCCATGTACGAGGCGCCGTATCCGCCGTCGAATGATCCCACCTTGGGCCCAGTCTGGCCGAAGACCGCGTTATCGGCGGCGATCGTTAAATCGCATAAAAGATGCAGGATGTGCCCGCCGCCGATCGCGTACCCCGCGACCATCGCGATCACCGGTTTGGGGCAGGTGCGGATTCGGCGCTGGAAATCCAGAACATTGAGCCGATGAACCCCTTTAAGGTCTTTGTAACCGGCCTCCCCGCGCACGCGCTGGTCCCCGCCGGAGCAAAACGCCTCTTTGCCCTCTCCCGTGAGGATGATGACGCCGATTTTTTCATCATCGCGGGCATCGGAGAGCGCCTGCGACATCTCATCCACCGTCAAAGGCCGGAAGGCATTTCTGAGGTTGGGACGGTTGATGGTGATTTTGGCAATGCCCTCCTTCGCCTTCGCGTATTTGATATCCGTAAAGTTTTTGGCTTCTTTCCACTGGACTGGATGTTTCGAAGGGGGTTTAGGCATAACTGAGGGTATGGAAGCTTAATTCTCGAGGATGGAAATTTTTCAAGACTTCCCTATTTTCTTTTTCTTCGAGGCATAAATCAATGACCTCACGGATGTTTTTTAATGCCGCATCTATGGTTTTCCCCTGCGAGTAACATCCCGAAAAAATAGGGCATTCCACCACATAAAAACCATCTTCATCTTTTTCAACTAATAATGGTAACTGATAAGTGTTTTTCATCATCCTCACCTCCGTCAATGGAATATAACATATCCTTCGATTAAAGCAAAAGGTTTTTCGTGCCTCTAAAGTCGTTTTAGGGTCGCGGCAACAGCCTTTTGCAAATCCTGATGCACCTGGAAATTTTCCCAACGATCCGTTTTGATTTCAATAATGGAAGAATTCTTCTGGCCGAACGCCTTCTTGTAGTAACGAACAAATTCGCTGGGAGAACCCGGAGAAAAATAATCTAAACCAAACAACTTAGCCGCATACTCAAACTGAAGGCCGTGCGG
>CAZNDW010000051.1:0-7695 GCA_964571895.1 uncultured Planctomycetales bacterium | reverse complement strand
TCAAATTGCGCAATCGGCAAAAATGAAAAAATCCCCCCCCCATTGTTATTGAGAACAACACTCACAACCGGTTTAGGCAGTCTCGGCAGCATGGCCAGAGAGTTGAGATCGTGCAGAAACGCCAGATCACCCATCAGGAGGGTTACGGGTTTCTTCAAACCCACTGTAAATCCGGCGGCCGCCGCGATCGTTCCGTCGATGCCGCTGGCCCCGCGGTGGGCTTGAACGACCACGGACTTTCCCTTGGGGTCGGCATACATATCCGTGTCCCGGACCGGCATGCTGTTGGCCAAAAAAAGCCCCGAGCCTGCCGGGATGTGCCGAGAAATTGAGCGGGCAATCACGGGCTCATGGAGCGAATTTTGCTTCTCTTCAAATTCATCGAGCACTCGATCAACCGCTGATGAAGCTTTCTGAAAACGGGTTAAGAGCTGTCCCGAAGCTCTGGTTTTAATCAACGGCCATATTCCCTGACAAAACTGCGCGATGTCGGTTTCCACGCGCAGGGATACGCTGTGCAAAGGGTCGTGGCGCAGGGGATGGTTAATGACCATCACGTAATCACGCGGTCTTTTCTTTTCCACCCATTGGTACCAGCGCTTGGAGGTGATTCGGCCGCCCAAATGGAGAACCCCGGAAAGCGGCATTTTCTTCGTCAGAGAATCGGACAACAAAACTTGATCGAAATAAGGGATCACCTTCGAGTGGGTGGCGCCCAGGCGCAGGCCCGAGGTGATATCCGCAAAGACGGGCCAGTTGAGTTTCTCGGAAAGCTTAAGGACCGCTTCTTTTTCTTGAGGGTTTGAAAGCCTCCCCACGACCACAACGCCGTGTTTGATTTTATTGAGAGTGTCCGCTATTTCCCCTCGCTGCGGCTTGGGAAGGGATTTCGAAGGCAGGAGATACCGCGTGTACGCCCCTCGACGATTGCGCCAGCCTTGAAGATCTTTCCAGTAATCGGATCCGATATCTTTGGTTTTTAAAGGAGCCAGGGGTTCCCGAAACATGCAGTTCAAGTGGACCGGCCCGGCCACGGGGTGCTTCGACCGGTAAACCGCCTGATCGATCGTGGTCAAGACAAAAGACGGCTTGATGTGCTCGTCGGGACACGGCAGATCCACCTGCCAGCGCACGTACTCGCCGAAGATCCCGGGCTGATCAATGGTCTGGTCCGCGCCGGTTTTCCTCAGCTCCGGAGGCCGGTCCGCGGTCAAAACAATCAAGGGCAATTTTCTTTTGGAGGCCTCCACAACCGCCGGAAAAAAATTGGCGGCCGCCGTGCCCGAGGTGGAGATGAGGACCGCCGGCTCCCCGGCGGCCGCCACGAATCCCAGGGCATGAAACGCCAGGCCACGCTCATCGTAATGGATAAAACTCCTCGCCCTGGGATTGAAGGCCACGGCCCCTGCCAGAGGAGCCGAACGCGAGCCGGGCGCAAGGCAAAAATAATCCACTCCCTGTCGGATCAGCTCTTCCACCATCAAACTCGTCCAAAGATAATTGAGATTGGGGGCTTGATCGAATTTCATCACTTGAGGATTTTAAAAAAGGTATTCATTTTGTTTTCCACTTCCTCCCACTCCGCTTCGGGGCTGGACCCTGGGACAATCCCGGCGCCGGCGTAAAGGGAGATTTGATCTTTCCGGATCAAGGCGGAGCGGATGGCCACGGCAAACTCCACGGCGTCCCCTCCCACCCATCCCACCGCTCCCGCGTACCAGCCCCGGCGAAAAGGCTCGGACTTTAAGATGATTTTGTTCGCTTCCTCAACCGGATAACCCGCCACCGCTGGCGTGGGATGCAAGGCCCTTAAAATATCGCTGTCGGTGGTCGTCTCTTTTAATGTCCCCTCCAGAGCGGAAAACAAATGCATCCCTTCTTTCAATTCCAAAACCGAAATCGGCTGGGTCTTTTTAGTAGAGCAGAGGTTTCGTAAACCGCCCTGAAGAAAGTCAACGACGCAGCGGTGTTCCCGGAGATCTTTCCCTGAAGCCAGAAGTTCTTTTTTAAAACGCTCTTTCTCCTTCGGATTTCCGGGAACGGCCCTCGTGCCCGCAATGGCCTCGCTGTGGAGAAGGCGGCCTTCTCGCCGGTAAAGCCGCTCGGGGGAGGCCCCTAAAAAGGAAACAAAACGCTGGGGCTGAAAACAAAAATGAAAACAATGATTCGTGTTTTCCCGAATTTCTTTAAGAAAAGAAAAAGGATCGAGGGCTTCGCTTAACTGAAGATGGGATTTTCTCGCCAGAACCACCTTTTCAAGGGAACCCCTTTCCAACAAGGAAAGTGTTTTTCCAACGGTTTCTAGCCACAATTTCTGCTCGGGCAAATCGAATCTCTTGAGAAAATGCGGCTGCCGCCGATTCGTGACTGAAATCGTGAGATTCACTGTTGAGAGATCATCCCGTATCTGTTGAATGACGCTCTCCGACCCCTCTTGGGCTGGGATCATCCCATTGCAGGCAAAAAGACTCTGGCGGCCCCTCTGCAGCAACTCAAAGCGGGGAAGCCAAAACCGGATGCAACCAAAATCGTTCCAGCCTTGATCTATATTTTCAGGATCAAAACAGATCCCGCCGTAATAGCGAACATTTTTAGGGGAAGCCGAAAGATGCTCACAAAGGTATTGAAATAATAAATCGTAGTCGAGCGCGAATAAGGAAAGGCTATCCGCCGCCCCCACCCCTCCCACTTGAAACGCCCCTTCTCGATCCGACCAGAATAAAAGGGGTTCACTGTCCTGGCCGGTCAGCCAATCCAAAATGTCCTGTGGCGCCACTGGAATCTCAATACGAAAGATTCGATCTTGATCTGAAGCCCCGATGAGCTCTTGCTTTGATGAATCGAGTCTCCTCAACAGAATCTCCGCCGCCTGGGCGAGCGTGAGTGCTGACTTTGGAGTGGCGCTTACGAGCGTGTCCATCTAACCCCCTAACACCCTAATTCCCTAACCCCCTGATTTATCGCCCTGATAAATCGTCGCGACCCCGAAGCTCAAGGGGTGGGCTTTGACCTGTTGAAAACCGGTTTCTCTCATCATCCGGCAAAAGGCCTCGCCAAAAGGAAAATCTTCAATCGTCTGGTTTAAATACCGGTAAGCCGCCCGGCGGCCGGAAAAAATAAATCCCACCGCCGGGACGATATTTCGCAGATAAAAAAGATGAAAAAACCGAACCCACCGATTGGCCGGCAGGGAGAATTCCAGGATGAGGGCCCGGCCCTCTTTTTTAAGGACCCGGAACATTTCCTTGAGGACTTTTTGAGGGTCCGGGACATTGCGGATGCCAAAGGCAATGGTGGCCACATCAAAGCTCTCGTTGGAAAAAGGCAGGCGCTGGATGTCCCCTTGCTGAAGGCTGAGGCGATGGCCTAAGCGGCGTTTACGGATTTTTGCTTCTCCCAGGGCGAGCATTTGATCGGCCAGATCCACCCCCACGCCCTTTTGAATATGGGGATGATTCGCCAAGGTCAAGAGGACATCCGCGGTGCCGGTCGCCAAATCCAACAGGCGCTGGCCGGGTTTGCGGCCGAGGAATCGGCTGATTTTCCGACGCCAGCTTAAGTCCAATCCAAAAGAAAGAAGACGATTCAAAAGATCGTAGCGGGAAGATATCTCATCAAACATCCGCCAGGATTCGGATTTAGGCAAGCAAATTTCGGCTTTTCTCATCAACATTAAGAGCCCGGATTGAAATCTTTTTTCCAGGAATTAAACGGATGCGCCATCCTAACATATTTAGGGAAGAATATCAAACGGGAAGTAAGGGAGGCTCTTCTAAAAAAGTGAATTCTTGCCGAACGGCAAGAATTGAGTGAGCAAGGGGTTATGGGTGCCCCCCATAGATTTGCTTGATCCTGGAAGAGTTACAATACGATTGGATCAAACAAATCTAAGCATGGGTGCCCCCATGCTTAGATTTCCAAAAAGACAATGGAGATTTTTCTTTATGAAAGTCTTTTTGGAAATCTATGGGTGCTCGCCCAAAAACCGCTCGGCGTCCAAGGCCGCCATGCAGCCGGTGCCCGCGGCCGTCACCGCCTGGCGATACACTTTGTCTTGAACATCCCCGCAGGCAAAGACCCCATGGACATTGGTCACAGTCGTGCCGGGTTTGGTCTTGATGTATCCGGCCTCATCCCGCTCGAGTTGGCCCTCGAGAAAGGCTGTATTGGGAAGATGGCCGATGGCATAAAATAATCCGCCCACATTGAGGATCGTTTCCTCATTGGTTTTCACATTCTTCATGCGAACGCCACTCAGTTGCTGATCGCCCAGGACTTCCAAGAGAATCGTGTTCCAAAGGATTTTGATTTTTTTGTTGGCAAAAAGCCTCTCCTGCATCACTTTGGCGGCCCGAAGGCTATCGCGCCTCACCAGCAGCGTCACCTGGCTGGCGTATTTGGTCAAAAAGCTTGCCTCCTCGACGGCCGAATCCCCTCCCCCCACAACCACCAGATGCTTATTGCGAAAGATCGGGAGCGCTCCGTCGCAGACCGCACAGGCCGAAATCCCCTTTTGCCACAGACGCTCTTCGCCGGGAACCCCCAGCCGCTTGGCGGTTGCGCCCGTAGCAATAATCAGGGTCTTGGTCTCGATGACTTTATCTCGTGCAAACACTTTGAAAGGGCGGGATTTGAGGTCGACTTTGTCGATCGTGACGGTCTCAATCCGGGCCCCGCAGCGAAGGGACTGGCTGCGCATCCGCTCCATCAGCTCCGGGCCCAGAATCCCGTTGGGAAAGCCCGGATAATTTTCCACGTCGGTTGTGGTGGTCAGCTGCCCGCCCGCAGCCACCCCGGCGGCCAGGAGGCCTTCATAAACCAAAGGATTGAGCTTTGCCCGGGCTGCATAAATCGCCGCGGTGTGAGCGGCCGGGCCGGACCCGATAATGACAACGGTTTCCATAATATTAGATCTGAAAATGGTCTAGGATCTTCGAACGGGGTTTCTTCTCGGCTTTGTCGCGCTCCCGGTGGAGGATCTCATCATAACAGGGTTTGCCGGGATTATGATAAAAAAGCCCGAAGTGACGCCGGGGACTGCTGGCGTACTGGAAGGCCATCTCCAGATTCGAAGGGTCGTGTTGGATGATCTCGGTTTTATCGGCAAGGCGTTTGTCGGGGACAATGCCCTTTTCATGGCTTAGAAAACTAAACCAGGCCGTGCTTTTATGATCAAAGGCCTCCGGATCATAGTGGGGGCAGCGCTGCGAGATGTGGACAAAAGAAAAACCCTTGTGTTGAAAGGCCGCACTCAAGGTGCTGGCGAGATGATCCGACATCCAGTCCGCGGTGCTCGCAACAAAGGAAGCCCCGATTCCTAAAACCAAGCTAACCGGGTTTAAGGGATCCAGATAGGTGCCGCTCGGCTGGGTGGTGGTGGGATGGCCTTTGCGGGTCGTTGGAGAAGTCTGAGATTTGGTCAAGGCGTAAAGCTCGTTGTCAAAAAGAAGAAACACACAGTTAAAATTTTTATTGATTCCGTGGATCAGATGATTCCCGCCGATGCTTAAGGCGTCGCCGTCTCCGGATTCAACAAACACCTGAAGATCCGGGCGGGATAAGGCCAGTCCCAAGGCCACGGTGATCGGACGGCCGTGGATCGCATGCACGCCATAGGTGTTGATATAATTCGGCGCCCGCCCCGAGCAGCCGATGCCGGAGACATTCACCGTCTCCTGGGGCTGCAGATGGCTGTCCACGATGAATCGTTTCATCCCCATTAAGATCCCGAAATCCCCGCAGCCGACGCACCAGCGGGGATTTTCCGTATTTAAAGATTTTATGGTCGCCGGCTCAACCGGCTGGCTGTCAATTTCAACGCTCATGAGAAATCAGCTCCTTTACCTTTTCCATAATGGCCCGCGGCCGGATGGGCCGGCCGGTGGCCTGGGCAATCATTGGTTTGACATCAATCAAGGTCTCGGCGCGAAGCAGCATGGCCAAAGGCGACGGTTTGTATTCGTCTCCGTACGCGCCTTCGACAGTCACGACTTTTTTGAATTTCGAAAAGATATCGCGGATCATCAAAGGCAGGGGATACACAATGCGAAAATGCATCCCCGAAGCCGGGATCCCTCGGCTGCGGCAGCTGTCGATGGCTTCTTCAATGACCCCGCGGGTGGAGCCCCAGCCCACCACCATCACCTCCCCCTCTTCGGGACCGAAGATTTCCGGTTTCTTTAAGGCCCGGCGGACGTGATGAATTTTTTCGTTACGCACCGCGTGGGAGCGCTGGTTTGTCTTTGAAAAATAATTGACGTGGCCCTCCCGATCGGTGTTCAGACCCGTGACCCGGCGCATGCCGCCCGGCGTGCCGGGGACGGCCTGGTTATCCCGCACCATCTCGATTTCCTCTGGCAGACGGTTCAAATGAAATCGTTCAAAAACGAAATCCGGAAGCTCATCCAAGTTTCCATCGAGTTCGACGGTTTTAAGCTTGTCAATCACCTTGTAACTGTTGGCCGTCAGAAAGTCGCTTAGAATAATGACCGGAACTTTCAGCCTCTCGGTCAAATACCGGGCCATGTGCGGTGCGTAGAAACAGTCGATGACATTCGCCACGCTCAAAAGGATTTTGGTGCTGTCTCCATGGCTGCCGAATAAAACGGCCGGGAGATCGGACTGCTCGGTCTTGGTCGGCATCCCCGTTGAGGGGCCGGCCCTTTGGGCATCGATAACAATGAGAGGTATTTCAGCAGCCGTGGCAAAACCAATAAACTCCTGCTTCAAAGAAAGCCCGGGCCCGGAGGTCGCGGTGATCGCAGGCACGCCTCCAAAATAAGACCCGATGGCCGCGCCCACGGCCGCGATCTCGTCTTCCGCCTGATGAACCAGCCCGCCGTAGGAGGGGAAAACCTTGGCCAAGGTGTGCATGATCGTTGAGGCCGGGGTGATGGGATATCCGGAAAAGAGCTTAATGCCGGCATCAATGATCCCCATGCTCATGGAGGAATTTCCGTCAATCAAAATCTTTTCCGTATGCCGGGGAGTGCCGGCCACCTCATAGGAAAAAAAGATGTTTTCCTTGGCATATCGGTAGCCGTGCTCAAACAATTGGATGTTCTTGTTGAAGATCTCCTCCTTGAGCTTTTTGCCGAACGTTTTTTGAATCTCCTTAACCACCGGCTCCGGAGGCATATTGTAGAGGGCGCTCAGCATCCCCAGATAGTGCATATTTTTTCCGGAACCGCTCAAACTCTGGATGATCGCCTGGGATTCTGGGTCTACCTCAAAAGGAAAAGTTGAGATCCCCTTTTGGGTTAGGCGTTTTAAGACCTGTTCATAGGATTCCGCGTTGGATTTCTGGTCGGCCATATCCAGAAGGACGCGGCAGCTGACATTGGTTTCCTCGTCATCCAGCCGGCGGTCGAGCACGATTTCGTGGGAGGCCAGAATGAGGTCGGTGTCATTCCCGATATTGGTGATGTCAAAATCCGCCACTCGGATGATGACCCCGGAAAGAGCGGGCCTGGTTCGGGGAGGCGGCGAGATCTCCGCTGGAATCATGGGTTCGATATAGACGTATTTGCCCATCGCCGCAAAGGCCCGGATCAAAATGTCGCCAGCCTTCTGGGCCCCGAAACCGGCGTCCATCAGCAATTCAAAACGGCATATCTTTCGTTTCTCAACGGACATAAGCGGAATCTCTCCTTCAAATTCTCTTTCAATAAATTTGATTTTTTACTATAACACTTT
>CAZNDW010000050.1:0-9287 GCA_964571895.1 uncultured Planctomycetales bacterium | reverse complement strand
CCGCTCCACGGAAGGGGGGATTAAAGCGATGCGTTCCTCTTGAGGGTGAGTTTCTCTAGGGACTCCGATATTCAAGGAAGGCCTCCTTAAGGTCTAACAAAGACAATGGGACTAGAATATCAAAAAGCAAAACAAAGTCAAGAGACAAAACACGATTATGGCTTGTTTCCCCAGAAGAGCTAAGGTAGAATACACCAGCGCAGGGAGGGAGGTGAGGTGGAAATGGGGGCGTGTGTCATTGCGAGGAGGAGCCGGCCTTGCCGAGCAGGCGAGGCAGGCGTTTTTAGCGACGACGAAGCAATCTTTTAAAAGATTGCTTCGCCCAAACGATTGATTGACGATGGCTCGCAATGACACTGAGGGTAGGGTTTAAGGGGTTAGAGAGTTAGAAACGGAGACACCAAAGAGGAGGGAATTTAAGATGAATACTTTTTTTATGTTTGGGAAATATACACAGCAGGCCGTCAAAAATATCAGCGCCGATCGAACCCGCAAGGCCATCAACACCATTCAAAAGCTGGGGGGCCGGGTCAAATCGGTTTATGCCCTCTTGGGTGATAACGATTTGGTTTTTATCGTGAATCTCCCCAGCGCTGGCCAGGCCACCATCGCCTCGATTGCCCTGACCAAAATGACCGGGATCTCCTTCAAGACTTCACCGGCGATTCCCGTCGATGAATTTGATCAATTGGTCAAGAAGATGAATCCGTAGGGATTCTCTTTATTTAAGTGGATCAAGTCTTGTATAGAGATTGTACGGGAAGGAGAAATAGGATATGGTTCGGCTTCCAGAAGGACAATCCGTGGCGCAAATGGCTGAAAAGGCTTTAAAGAAAGCTGTCAGAAACGTTATATCTGAGCGTAAGCTGCGGGGTCAACCCCTTATTGTTTGGCGTGATGGTAAGGTCGTTAAGATTCCTGCCAAACAATTAAACAGATTCTAAAAGAGAGTTATGGAATATGACGTTTCTGTTAGGAAGCCCTGAAAGACCGTTGCGCGTCGCCATCATCGGCAGCGGCCCCAGCGGCTTTTATGCCGCTGAGGCCCTGCTCGCCGCCACCATAAAAATCGAAGTCGATCTGTACGACCGGCTGCCCGCGCCTTTTGGTTTGGTCCGTTACGGGGTCGCGCCCGATCATCCCAAAATTAAAAACGTCATTAAAGTGTACGAGAAAACTGCCAACCATCCGCAGTTTGCGTTTTTGGGCAATGTGATGGCTGGAAAAGATATCAGCGTACCGGAGCTGCAACGTTTTTATGACGCGATTATTTTTACGTGCGGGGCCCAGACGGACCGGGCTTTGGGGATTCCCGGAGAAGATCTTTCCGGCAGCACCACGGCCACCGAGTTTGTCGCCTGGTACAACGGTCATCCCGAGTACCGCGACCGGAAATTTGACCTCTCGCAGGAGGCGGCGGTCATCATCGGGCAAGGGAACGTGGCCATGGATGTGGGGCGAATCCTTTCTAAGACGGTTGATGAACTCAAGACCACCGACATCGCTCAGCACGCCCTGGAGGTCTTAGCCGAGAGCAAAGTCAAAGAAGTTCATTTGATTGGTCGTCGGGGACCGGTGCAGGCGGCCTTCACTCCACCGGAGATCAAGGAATTCGGCGGGCTTAAAGATTGCGATCCGGTTTTGGATCCTGCCTATCTGAATTTAAATCCCGAAAGCCAGATCGAGTTAGAGGATCCCAACGGCGCCGTCCGCAGGAGAAACTGGGAGGTTTTGAAAGAATTTGCCAGCCGTCCGAACCCCGCCAAACGAAAAAGATTTGTGATTCATTTTTGCAAAGGACCCAAGGAACTCCGCGGCAACGGCCGCGTGGAAAAGGTGATTTTGGAAAAAAACAAACTGGTAGGATCGCCGGGGGCGCAGCAAGCGGTAGGAACCGGCGAGATGGAAGAGCTCGCCTGCGGGATATTTTTCCGCAGCGTAGGCTATCGGGGGGTGCCCATTCCCGGAGTCCCCTTTGATCCTAAAAAGGGGATTTTTCCAAACGTGGGGGGAAGAATCCTCGGTGACGATGGCAAAGCTCTCCCCGGGCTTTATGCCTCCGGCTGGATCAAACGCGGGCCCTCGGGAGTCATTGGCACCAATAAACCCGACAGTGTCGAGACGGTTAACAATCTTCTAAGCGATGTCTCCCATCTCTGCGAGTGTCCGATGCCCCAGAGAGCCGCGGTGATGGATTTTCTAAAACAAAAGCATGTGAGATTCGTCAGCTTTGAGGATTGGAGGAAGATCGATTCCGCGGAGATGGAGAGGGGAAAGCCTCTTGGGAAGCCCCGCGAGAAGTTTATTAAAGTGGAAGAGATGCTGGCGGTGCTTGGCTGAACTACTCCAGCACACAGTCCGTGGGAGCGGTGGTTTTCATGAGATCGGATGTGGCGGGGTTGTCTTTGAGATGTTGGATGATGGCATCGCAGCCTACCCGGTGATGATAGGCTCCCAGGCTCTCGCCTTTTTGGCCGTTCGCCTTATAGAATTTAAAGAGCGTATCGAGCACGACCACCACTTTCTCTCGAGGAATAGACCGCAGATACATCGTTGATCCATCAGAGGAGATGAGCGGCCCCCCCTGATGACGGCCGTCTTCGGTTCCCATCAAGCGTAGTTGATAACGATTCAGCCCCGAGCCAACTAGTCCAATCGTCTTCGTTGAAGGTCGAAAGCACTGACGCTCGCAGCCGGTGATGCCGATGGATTCCGCGAGATCTCCCCAACCCATGGCTTCCAACTCATCCAGAAGCTCAGGCTCAAATTTTTCAGAATCGGTGTAGGTCAAGCGGCACGTATCCCGCCCTACACAGGCGCCGGAGAGCAATCTCAATCGGGAATACGGTTTGCCGTTTCGCAGGCCGTAACCATACTTTTTTAAGACGGCCTCGAAATCCTTTTGGGCCGCTGTCGGGATATTCGTAAAAAGCGCGTCTTGATTCGGCGTGATCATCATCTCAATCGGGTATTTCAGCATCAGGTCCCGCACCATGGTTTTGAGTCGGCCGTTGGGGCCGGCATCGCTGATGCGACCGTTTTCGATGAAGGCCCCGTAACTGAAGAGACCGTTCGAGGGCTGGGTGATCCATCCGTGATGGAGCTGACGATCGCCGTAGTCGTGATGGGGATCAGGCTTTCTTAAGGGAAATCCCAGGATAGCGCTGACTTGATCACGGTACCAATCAATCCCCTTGACCTTGACAACATATTTCATCCGAGACCAGAAGCGGTTCTGCCGGTCTCCCCATTCCTTATGGACTTTGACCACAGCATCCAGGACGGGCAAAAGCTGCTCCTCAGTGACTTGGCACAAGGGTGCACCCAGCATGGCGGCAGTGGGTTTTCCATTCCGTTCCCCTTGGCCGCCTCCCACGTAAACTTGAAACTTGGTCACTTTGTTTCCCTCGACAATGGGAGCCACCGACAGGTCGTCGGTCTTAAGTTCCACGCAGTTATCAGGAATGATTTTTCCGGTCGTGGGATGGCGGTGAACTGCAGAAAAGGCGATTTTGAACTTGCGATTTAAAAGCTGAGGGCCGTAGTCAAAGGATTGCTCTGGCCGGCGCAGATAATGGGGATCGATCGAAAAGATTTCAATAAAAGGATCCAGGGGCAGACGAAAATATTCTCCGACTTTTTGAGCCCAAGCGTTGGCATTGAAGAGATCGGAAAATCTCGACAATGGACACCCCAGGACGTTGCGTGTGTTGTCCCCGCAGCCATTTAAGCTGTACAATCCGCTTTCCGCCAGAGACTTAACGATATCGACAATCGCGTTTTTCTTGACCCAGTGAAATTGAATGTTTTGCCGGGTGGTGAAGCGAACAGAGGTGTGGTGTTCAGTGTCGGCGGTGTATTTCTCAGATAATTCATCCAAAAGGAGCCATTGCTTTTGATTGATGGGCCCTCCGCCAGGCACGCTCACCCGGATCATGTACATCCAATCTTTTTCTTCGCCGGTTTTGGCGCGGTTGAATTCCAGATAGATGCCGTGGGACTTGGCGAGCTGTTCGGATTCCCAGATGAGATCGGGCTTGTCGTCCCGAAGATGCTGGGCGAGCTCTCCGCGCACGCCGCTCGAGTTGAGTTTGTTGATCTCCTCCTTGCAGAGCTGCTCGGGGGGAGTACGAAAATTGGGGTTAAATGATTTTTTCATAGGCGCTTATATTTTTTAGTAATATAATATCTCTTGAGTTGTCTGGAAGTCAATCCTTTTTTAGGACGATTCTGATGAATAATCCCTCAGCAATCAATTATTCCGGCCGGTGGTGGCGCAAAACCGATGACGATCGTGTTTTGTGCTTCTTGTGCCCCCGGCATTGCACGCTCGCCGAAGGCCAGCGGGGTTTTTGTTTTGTCCGGCAAAACTTGAACGGCCAGATGGTCTTAACGACCTACGGCCGCAGCAGCGGCTTCTGCATCGATCCCGTCGAAAAAAAGCCCCTCAATCATTTTTATCCGGGGACAAGCATTCTCTCCTTTGGAACAGCCGGATGCAATCTCGGCTGCAAATTCTGCCAGAACTGGGACATCAGCAAATCCCGGGAATTCGACCGCCTGCTGGATCAAGCCACGCCCAAGGCCATTGCCCAGCGTGCCCAAGAATTGGGCTGCCGCAGTGTGGCCTTCACGTACAATGACCCCGTGATCTTTGCGGAATATGCCATCGATGTCGCGGATGAGTGCCGGAAGCTCGGGATTCATCCCGTGGCCAAGACCGCGGGCTACATTACGGACGAAGCCCGTCCGGAATTTTACGAGCACATGGACGCGGCGAACGTGGATTTGAAAGCCTTTACCGAGGAGTTTTATAAAAAATTAACCTTAAGTGCTTTACAGCCGGTTTTGGATACCCTGCTTTATGTTAGACACAAAACGAATGTTTGGTTGGAAATCACCAATTTGGTGATTCCCGGAGAAAATGACACCGATCAGGAATTCCACGAGATGTCCGAGTGGATCATGAAAAACTTAGGAGCGGATGTGCCGTTTCATTTTACCGCCTTTCATCCGGATTTTCGCATGATGGATCATCCGCCCACGCCTCCCTCGACGTTGACGCGGGCCAGAGACATTGCTCTCTCCAAAGGTTTAAGATATGTTTACACCGGCAACGTCCACGATCCTCAAGGTTCCAGCACGTACTGTTCTCGGTGCAAAGCGCTTTTGATCGAGCGGGATTGGTACGAATTGGGCGAATATCACATCAAAGACGGTCGGTGCGAGTCCTGCGGCACGGTGTGTCCGGGATACTTCGAAGACACGCCGGAAACTTGGGGCCGCCGGCGTCTCCCTATTCGGATGAGCCATGTTCACGATTGATCAGACAGTCCTTCTCGTCATGGATGTTCAGGGAAAGCTTGCCCGGAAGATGTATGGAAAAGAAAAACTTTTTCGTAACCTACAGGCCCTGATCCAGGGGGCCCAAATTTTAAGTATTCCCATCCTCTGGACGGAACAGGTTCCGAAGAAAATCGGTCGTACCCTTCCCGAATTTGTCAAAATGCTGGCGAATTCAAAACCCATTAGAAAGGCAAGCTTCAGTTGCGCTTTAAACAGAGATTTTATGGAAGCCCTCCAGGGGCTTCATCGAAAACAGATTCTGGTTTCCGGCATCGAGGCGCATGTCTGCGTCTATCAAACTGTGGTGGATCTTTTGGAAAAAAGATATGAGGTGCAAGTGGTAGCGGATACCGTTTCTTCCCGCAAGAGGGAGAATCGGGATCTTGCCTTCGCTAGAATGAAAGAACTGGGTGCGAGTCTTACAAGTGTGGAGATGATTTTGTGTGAACTCTTGCGTACAACCGAGAACCCGAAGTTTAGGGAGATTTTGAGATTGATCAAGTGACCTCCCCACCCGCTGATTTAGTCATTGCCCCTGGTTTTTTGCGGGATTGGCGATGGCCAAGGTGATTGACAAATAAACCATGTTTTTCGTCATACCTCATTTTGCGGTGTCCACACAGCAGGATCGTTTGATCCTTAAACGTACCAGGGCAGTCGGATTGTTTGAATTATTTTGTCTACTCATAGTGTTTGTTTTAGTTTGTATTGTTTTTATTGCATTGATGGGAGTTCGTTCTTTTGATGATCCTTTTGCGATGTGGCTTTTTTTCCTGCCATGCCTTATCGTGAGTGGAGTTATCGCTTTCCCGCTTTATAGGGCGGTGCGTACGATTCAAGGCAACTGGTTGTTCATTCTGGATCGTACCACTAATGAAATTCTGAAGAATGGAAAACGCATGGGCTCGGTCACCGATCTTGAAGGGGTTGAAATTCAAGAGTTAGGTGGTGAGTCGTCTTATTATTCGCTTAGTCTGATTCTTAAAGGTAGAAAACCAATGACCATTGATTATTCCGATTACTGGTCTGAAATTGATCGGACAGCCCAAGCCATTTGCAGTTATACTAACTTAGGTTCTCCCAGTTGGAGGTATCCCAATCCCATCCCTTTCAGCAGCTTTAAATGGCGCTGGCCTAGGTGGCGCAAAACAACGAAGATGTATTCAAAATTTAACTTATGAAGGAGACCTTATGACACGCACCAATGAACAAAAGACCAACGCCACGGTGGCGGCCTTATTGGAAGAAAACCGCATCTTTGCGCCACCCAAGTCCTTCCGCGAAAAAGCCAATGTCAGCGACCCGTCGATCTATGAAAAGGCCCGGAACAACCCCGAGGCCTTCTGGGCCGAGTGGGCCGATAAACTTGATTGGTTTAAGAAGTGGGATAAAGTGTTAGAGTGGAATCCGCCTTTCGCCAAGTGGTTTATCGGGGGAAAACTCAATGCCTCTTATAACTGCCTCGACCGTCACATCAAAACCCCTCTTAAGGATAAAGCCGCCCTGATTTGGGAAGGCGAGCCCGGAGATCAAAGGACCCTGACGTACGGGGATCTTTACCTCGAGGTCAACAAGCTGGCCAATGCCATGAAGTCGCTGGGAGTCAAGAAAGGCGACCGTGTCGCGATCTATATGCCGATGATTCCGGAAACGGTCGCGGCGGTTTTGGCCTGCAGCCGGATCGGCGCGGTGCACACGGTTGTCTTCGGAGGGTTTTCCGCAGAGGCTTTGAAAGACCGGATCCTGGATGCGCAGGCGAATCTTCTCATCACCGCGGACGGAGGCTGGCGCCGGGGGACGATCGTCCCTTTAAAGAATACGGCGGATTCCGCGATCAAAGACTGCCCCAGCATCAAAAACGTGATTGTGGTCCAACGCGCCAACAATGAGATTCCCCTCCAGCCGGGACGCGATCATTGGTATCACGATTTAATCAAAGGAGCTGATTCGTACTGCGAGCCCGAGAGGATGGACTCCGAAGACCTTCTTTTTATTCTGTACACATCCGGCACAACCGGCAGGCCCAAAGGCATCATCCACACAACCGGCGGTTATCTGACCGGAGTCACGGCCACGACGCATTGGGTCTTTGATTTAAAGCCAGAGGATGTTTTTTGGTGCACCGCGGATATCGGCTGGGTGACGGGGCATAGCTATATCGTCTACGGCCCTTTAGCCAACGGGGCGACCGAGATCATTTACGAAGGCTCGCCCGACTGGCCCGAGCGCAACCGTTTCTGGAAGATCATCGAAAAATACAAGGTGACGATCTTTTACACCGCGCCCACCGCGATCCGGGCGTTTATGAAATGGGGAACCGAGTGGCTGAAGGGCTGCGACCTTTCGAGTCTGCGTTTGCTGGGCAGTGTGGGCGAGCCCATCAATCCCGAGGCGTGGATTTGGTATCATAAAAACATCGGTCAGGGACGGTGTCCTGTCGTTGATACGTGGTGGCAGACCGAGACCGGAAGCATTTTGATTTCGCCTTTGCCGGGAATCACGGCCTTGAAGCCGGGTTCAGCCACCCAGCCGCTTCCAGGAATTGAAGCCAAAGTCGTCAATGATGAAGGCAGGGAGATTGGGGTGGGAGGCGGATTTCTGGTTTTGACCCAGCCCTGGCCTTCGATGCTGCGCGGTATTTACGGCGATCCCGAACGCTATCAACAAACCTACTTCGGACGGTGGAACGGAAAGTATTATTTTACCGGCGACGGCGCCAAGAAAGACGAAGAGGGATACCATTGGCTCTTAGGCCGCGTGGATGACATTATGCTCGTTGCCGGACATAATATTTCCACGATGGAAGTGGAGAGTGCGCTCGTGGATCATCCCAAAGTCGCAGAGTCTGCGGTCGTGGGCATCGCCGATGAGATCAAGGGCCAGGCCATTGCCGCGTTTGTCACTTTAAAAGAGGGAAACAACCCTGCTAAGGAAATTGAAGAGATGCTGAAGGCCCACGTCGTTACCAAAATCGGGGCCATTGCCCGTCCCAGCAAAATCATCTTCACCCATGACCTTCCCAAGACCCGCAGCGGCAAGATTATGCGCCGGCTCTTGCGGGATGTGGCTGAGGGCCGGGCCCTTGGCGATGTCACAACTCTGGCCGATGTGGGCGTCGTGGAGGCGTTGAAGAAGAAGTACGAGGAGGAGGCGTAGGGGTGCAAGAATGAGAGAGGTAAAGAGATGGAGAGGCAGAGAAAAGGAGGCGGCCATTAAAAAAATACTCGTTGTGGATGACGAAGAGGATATTCTTCAATTCACTCAAAAGATATTGGAACGGGCAGGGTATTCGGTTAAGATCGCTGGAAACGGCGAACAGGCTTTCAAGATTGTTAAAGGGGATTCTGTAATCGATTTGATCATCCTCGATATTCAAATGCCTAAGATGAACGGCTATACTTTTATATCTCAGCTTAGAAAAATGGAATATCATAAATTGACTCCGGTTTTGGTTGTAACTGCTTATCCTGAGACAGAACCCATCTTTCGTCGAAAAGGGGTTAAAGATTATCTCATCAAACCCGTCAAGCTCCAGGATCTTTTGGATAAGGTCAAAGCGATTTTGGGAGATTAGAGAGAGGTTTTCTAATGAGGAGTTTAAGGAAGGGAAAATTCGATGAAACGACAAGGACTCATTTTATCCATCTTCTTTCCATTAATCTTGTTAATCAGAAGTGGTTTTTCGGCTGATGAGGCCCAGATGAAAAACTCTCAAGGAGGTGATCCCATGAAAATAACGAGTCCTGCTTTTCAACACAATCAAATGATTCCTGCCCAATTCACCTGTGAAGGGGATGATGTGAATCCGGCTTTGGAGATTTCCGGGATCCCTGCCCAGGCCCGATCTTTAGCTTTGATCATGGATGATCCGGATGCGCCCATGGGAACTTGGGTTCACTGGGTTGTTTTCAATATTCCCCCAATGGAAAAGATTGAAGAGA
>CAZNDW010000049.1:0-9732 GCA_964571895.1 uncultured Planctomycetales bacterium | reverse complement strand
CTGGGTCTCGGCATTTATTTCCCTGCAAGTCTGCCCTGCACCAGAACAGACACTTCGTGTTCGGTGCAGGGCAGCGGTGAACCCAACACGAAGTGTTTGTTGTGGTTCATCGCTGGGTCTCGGCATTTATTTGCTGGCGTAGCTCAGTTAGTAGAGCAGCGGTTTCGTAAACCGCGGGTCACCAGTGCGATTCTGGTCGCCAGCTTTAACTGCGGGGAGGTGTCCATCCCGGCGTCTTGCTGTCGCCTGCCGGCCAGGATCAACTCGATTGGCAGGCGGGCAAGACAGCGGCGCGGGATCTTGTCTAGAGGCATTTTTTCTTTTTGTGTCGTGGGTTTTTATACCTTTAACCTCCGTAGACGACCGACGCCATGCAAAAATTGACCCAACATCTCAGCAATAAAGACTTCCGATCCCTCTGGCTGGCCCAGGTCATCTCGCAGTTCGGGGATCGGATCAATCAAATGGCCTTGATCGGATTGATCGCCGGCCGCGCTCCCGGTTCGGCCTGGGAATTGGCCAAGCTTTTGAGCTTCACGATTATTCCGGTTTTTCTCATCGGACCCGTGGCGGGGGTGTATGTGGACCGGTGGGACCGGAGGACCACCCTTTTTGTCTGCGATCTTCTGCGGGGGATTTTGGTCTTGAGCATCCCTTTTGTTTTTATGCCCGGGGATTCCATGATCCCTATTTACATTGTGGTCTTTTTGGTTTTTTGCTTGAGCCGTTTTTATCTTCCGGCCAAGATGTCCCTGATCCCGGATTTGGTTTCCGACCAGGATCTCTTGGCGGCCAATTCATTGTTTTCAACGACCGGCATGATCGCCTTTGTCCTGGGGTTCGCCCTCGGCGGATTTTTGGTGGAAACCATCGGCTCCCGGGGAGGATTTATCTTTGATGCCATGACCTTTTTTATCTCGGCGGCGCTGGTCTCGGGCATAAAACCAGCGATCCATTTAAGGTTTCCTCGCGTTCGTCTGGTCGCAGCCGGCCGGGAGGTGATCGATACCTTTAAGAAATCGCTCCTGCAGGAGATCAAGGACGGGGTCCGTTATTTTAAAGATCACGCCGAGATCCGTTTTATCCTGAATATCTTTTTTATTCTCTTTGCCGCGGCCGGGGCCATTTATGTGGTGATGATTGTCTTCATCCAGCAGTCTTTCCGGAGCACAACCAGCGATTTGGGGGTGCTGGCGATCTTTTTAGGTGTCGGGCTTTTTTTCGGCGCGCTCGGCTACGGCCGCTGGGGGGCCAAGGCCTCCCATTTTAAAATCATGTTTTTATGCCTGGCCTGGGGCGGGATACTTCTCATTTTATTTTCTTGGGTTGTCCGTCAGACCCAGAATTTGATGGTGGCCGGCGGGCTTTCGTTTATGATGGGTTTGATGGCCGGGCCTATTTTTATCGGAGCCAACACCGTCATCCATCGGGCGAGTCCCAGCGAAATGCGCGGCAAGGTCTTCAGCGGCCTGGAGGTGGTGATCCATTTTGCCTTTCTTTTGACCATGCTTTTGAGCTCTTTTCTGGCCGAGCATCTGGAGCGGTTCTGGGTCTTGGTCGGGATTGGTGTTATCTTTTCAGGGGTTGGGCTGGTGGGATTAAGGAGAATCGAAAAATGAATTTTGCCGTCTTTGTTTCCGGATACGGCTCTAATCTTCAGGCGATCATCCATGCCCTCAACCGGGGTCAGTTGAAAGGAACCCTCGGATTGGTTGTCTGCGACCGTCGGGATGCGCACGCCTTAAAACGCGCCGAGAAGGCGAGCTTGAAGACCCTTTTCATCGACCCCCAAAAGTACGCCAATCCCCAGAGCTTCGACCGGGAAGTCATTATCCATCTCAAAGAGGAGAAAATCGAGTATATCGTCCTGGCGGGTTTTATGCGGATCTTAAGCCCCCACTTCGTTAGGACCTACAAAAATAGAATCATCAACATCCACCCGAGTCTTTTGCCGAGCTTCCGGGGAGCCCATGCCATCGATGAGGCCTGGGCGCAGGGCGTGAAAGTGACCGGCGTCACCGTGCATTTGGTCGATGAAAAAATCGATCACGGACCCATCATTTTTCAGAAGGCCGTCGGCATCCGTCCCCACGAGACCCGGGAGAGCTTGGAGGCGCGGATCCATCAAGTGGAGCACGTGCTGTATCCCAGAGCGATTGATCTTTTGATCCACGGCCGATTGAAGGTGGTGGGAAGGAAGGTGGCGGTGGTTAGTTAGGAGATGATAAGATAAAAATCAAGTAGCGCGGTGGCTTAGCTCTCGTCGTAGAATAAGAAAAACGTCGGGAGTAGAAAAGGTTATGGGTTGAATGTAACCACTGAGGCGAAAAGACCTCGAGCAGGAGATTAACGGAAAATTTGTAACCGAGTCGTCGCCATGGGACAAAAGATCCCGCATAGGAGAATGGGAAGACACCGCAAAGGCAATCTACTCGTAAGACGTCAAAACCAGAAGGAGGATAAAAATGGGAAGGCACGTCGGAGTGGATTTGCACAAAAGAAGTTTTCAAGTGTGTTATTTGAACAAGGGCAAGACAGAGCAACGGGAGTTCATGGTAAGTAAGGCGGGGATTGAGGCGTTTCGGGCGAGTTTGAAGAAACAGGATCGGGTTGGTATAGAAGCGACAGGAAACGCGCGGTATTTAACGGGAGAAATTGAAGGGGCAGTAAAAGGAGTCAAGTTGATCAATCCCTGGCAGCTTAAGGTGATTAGCCGGTCGGTAAAGAAGACAGACGAACGGGGTGCCGGGACGATAGCGAAGTACATGAGTAAGGGATTGATCCCGGAGGTTCGAATGAGGAGCAAAGAAGAACAACAGACGGCGAGTTTAATAACGACGAGGGATAAGTTAGTTAAGCTTCGTAGCACGTTAAAGAACAAGATTCACGGGATATTGAATGCGAATGGTTTTGTGACGGAGCGTGAGATATTCACGAGCGAGAAAGGATTAGAGCGGGTTTTTAAGTTAGGGTTGGACGCGGCGTATGAGTTTGAATTACGGATTATCGTTGATCAGATAAAGAGCCTCACGGTGAGTATTGATAAAATCACGGAGGAATTAACAAATCGCGGGAAGAAGATGGATGGTTTTGAGAATCTTAAGAAGATCGCGGGGATTGGCGATATTTCGGCAACGATTATGTTGAGCGCGATTGGCAATGTGGATGATTTTGAGGATAGTGACAAGTTGGCGGCATATTTTGGGATTGTTCCGCGGGTGCATAATTCAAGCGACATGGTGAGGCATGGGCGAATTACAAAGATGGGAAACAAGATCGCCAGGACGGCTTTAGTGCCATCGACCTTGATTGCCATTCGATACAGTCCGTATTTAAGAAGTTTTTACAGCAGATTGAAAACAAATAAAGGTTCAGGAAAAGCGATCATCGCGACATCACGCAAGATGTAGATGAAACTTGATTCTTAACATAGGAGAGAGTTCATGGATGATGATGTCCAGAAGCAAAAACGGGAAATCGCCATTAAAGATAGAAAAGATCAGGCGTCGATTGTGGGGTTGCTGGAAGGGACCGTGAAGAGTCACGGTGATTTGACCGCCCCGACGCGAGAACGCTGGGAAGTTCAGGATGAATTAGGCAGGAAAGAATAATTTAAGATTTGCTAAAAAGTCAATTCAAATGTTTGCATTAAAAGAGAATCGAACCACAGTCTTCGTCGCCATGTCGGGTGGGGTGGATTCATCCGTTGTGGCCGGGCTCATGAAGGAGCAAGGCCACGAGGTGATCGGGATCACGATGTGTTTTAACATCCCCCACCCCGCGACCAAGAAGCCCTCCTGCTGCGGGGTGGAGGGCATCGAAGACGCCCAGCGCGCCGCCCAGATTCTGGACATTCCCCACTACGTCTTGAATTTTGCCAAGGAGATTGAAGAGAACATCATGGACAACTTCACGAGCGAATATTTAAGTGGGCGAACCCCCAACCCCTGCGTTCAGTGCAATCAGCATCTTAAGTTCGGCTCGCTTTTTCAAAAGGCGAGATCTCTCGGCGCCGAGATTTTGGCTACTGGCCATTATGCCAAAATTGAGTTTAATAAAGAGGAAGAGCGGTATGAATTAAAAAAAGCCGACGATCCCTTGAAGGATCAGTCTTATTTTCTCTACAGCGTGCCCAAAGACACGCTGCCCCATGTCTGGTTTCCTTTGGGGGGTTTGCGGAAATCCGAGGTTCGGGATTTGGCAAGGAAGTACCGCTTAAATACCGCTGAGAAAAAGGAGAGCCAGGATATCTGTTTTGTGGGAGAAGGGGGGTATCAGAAATTTCTCGAAGACCGCGTGGGCAAACAGATGAGGCCGGGGCCTTTTGTGGATCAAGAGGGTAACGTCGTCGGTCAGCACAAAGGCATCGCCTACTACACGATCGGCCAGCGGGATAAGCTGGGACTGGCCTTGGGTTATCCCGCGTACGTCACCAAAATAGACAAGGAGACCAATTCGGTTTATGTGGGCAGGCTTGATAAACTCTACGCCAAGGGATTAATAGCCTCGCCGATGAATTATGTGGGGCTCGAGGGCGCGGTTCGGAATTTGGCGGTTCAAGCCCGTATCCGTTACAACGCGCCCGAGGTGACGGCCTTTCTGACTTCCCTCGAAGGCTCCAGCGCCCGTATCGATTTTGAGGCGCCGCAGAAGTCCGTCACGCCGGGACAATCCGTTGTGCTTTATCGGGAAGATGTCGTCGTGGGGGGCGGGATTATCGCGCGGGCGATTGTGTGAGGGTTTGGTTATAGGAGAAGGGGTTATGAAGAAAATTACTTGCTCCCATCACGCCATAGAGCAAATGGAGGAGAGAGGAGCAACAAAAAATGAAGTGGAAACAGCCATCGCCAAAGGGGAACGAGTACCGGCAAAAAGAGGCAGGATAGCATTTCGTTTCAATTTTCAATATAATGCCAAGTGGGGAGGTAGAGAGTTCGCCATGAAACAAGTTATGCCGGTTGTGGTGGAAGAAAATGATGAATATGTCGTGGTGACGGTTTACACGTTCTATTTTTAAAAAGGAGGGATGGTTAATGAAAATCAGCTATGATCCAAAAGTTGATGCGCTTTATTTGCGTTTCATTGATGACCCACATCAAGTAACAACTCAGCGGCTGACGGAAGATGTGGCTATAAACTACGATTCTAAAGGGGAAGTGGTTGGTATAGAAATTTTATCCGCCCATGAGCATCTACAGTTTTCTGGCAAGAAGCCAAAAGTGATGATTGAGAATATGCAAGTGGCATGATGGTTTAGGGCGGCTGAAGGAAGTCCTTTTACGATGGGGAGAAACAGAGAATAAAGGGGCATTAAGATGAGCATCTCGTTAAATCGTGACAACCTCAAAGGCTTTATTACCCCGAAAGATTTGGATAAGCTTATCCCTCAAATCACGAAGATTCATCGGGCCTTAGAAAAGAGAACGGGTGCTTTTAAGAAACCTTTGGGATGGCTTCACGGGCCCTCCCAAATCAGCGACTCGTTTCTTAAGGAGATTCAAAAGTCGGCAGGGGAGATTGCGGAGCATTCCGAGGCGCTCTTGACGATTGGGATCGGGGGGTCTTATCTGGGAATCCGCGCCGCGATCGAGCTTCTCGGCAAAGATTCAACGCTCCCGACTTATTACGCCGGGCACAACTTAAGCTCGGATGATTTGTACCGCGTTTTGCAGAATCTTAAAGAGAAAAGGATCGCGGTGACCGTGATCTCTAAATCCGGCACCACGACCGAGCCCGCACTGATCTTTAGGGTGGTGAAGGAATTCTTAAGGGAGCGGTACAGCAACGAACAGCTCAAAGAGCGCATCATCTGCATTACCGACGGAGAAAAGGGGGCCTTAAGAAAGATCGCTGAAAAGAACGGCTACCGCAGCTTTGTTATTCCGGACGATGTCGGCGGACGGTTCTCGGTCTTGACGCCGGTCGGGTTGGTGCCCCTGGCGATCGCCGGCGTGGATATCCAAGGTTTGGTGGAAGGGGCACGAAAGGCCGAAGAGGAATACGCGGTCGGGGATTGGGACCAGAATCCCGCTTATCAATACGCGGGGAGCCGGTATCTTCTTTATCATAAGAAGAAAAAGGCGATTGAGGTTCTATCCAGCTTTGATCCGAATCTTTTTTATCTGGGGGAATGGTGGAAGCAGCTTTTTGCCGAGAGCGAGGGCAAGGATGGAAAAGGGATTTTCCCATCGACGCTGACCCTGACAACCGATTTGCACTCCTTAGGCCAGTGGATGCAGGAGGGGCCCAGAAATGTTTTTGAGACCTTTCTTTTGATCGATCAACCCCAACACACAATTACCCTCCCGAAAGAGGAAGACGATTTAGACGGTTTCAATTGTGTCGACGGCAAGGACTTGGATTTTGTCAGCCAAAAGGCCTATGAAGCCGTTGCCGCGGCGCATTTTGAAGGAGGGGTGCCCAATATGACGATCCGCTTGTGCCGGGCCGACAGCTTTCATCTGGGGTATTTGTATTATTTTTTTGAAAAGGCCGTGGCGGTCTCGGGATTGCTTTTGGGGATCAACCCTTTTGATCAGCCGGGGGTCGAGGCCTATAAGAAAAAGATGTTTCGGTTGTTGGGGAAGGCGCAGGCAAAGCCGGCATGACCCTGTTTGAATCTTCCGCAGAATAACCCCCGCTTGCCCTGAGCGAAGTCGAAGGGCTTGCCCTACCGTGTCTCGATCGGGCGGGAGGCCAATGGCCATCTCCCCTTTGCCCTTTGAATTTCGCGGCCCATGACAACTCATCATCCGCACAATCTGGACTTTAACGAACAATTCACCCGCGCCTACGACCTGATGGAGCGCAGCCGGCGGAATATTTTTCTCACGGGCAGGGCCGGCACGGGGAAGTCCACGCTCCTGCAGTATTTCCGCGGCCGCACGCGCAAGAACGTGGCCGTGCTTGCGCCCACCGGGGTGGCCGCGGTCAACGTCAAGGGCCAGACCATCCATTCCTTTTTCAACTTCAAGCCCGACATCACGCCGGAAGGGGTGCGCTCGGTGCGGATCGGCAAGGCCAAAAAGAATATGTATCAAAAGCTGGAGACCGTCGTGATTGACGAGGTTTCGATGGTCCGCGCCGACCTTCTGGACTGCGTGGATGCTTTTTTAAGGGTGCACGGCCCGCAAAAAGGTTCTGCGTTCGGCGGTGTGCAGATGATTTTGATCGGCGATCTTTATCAGCTTCCGCCGGTGGTTGGGCCGGCAGAGAGGGCCGTGTTCGGGGGAAAGGCCGGAGGCAACGGTGGGGCCATGTACCGCAGCCCTTATTTTTTTGACGCAAAAGTCATTGAGCATTTAGGGACGGAGCCGGTCGAGCTGGAAAAAATCTACCGGCAGAAGGACGGCGATTTCATCGGACTTTTAAACGCCGTCCGGAACAATTCCGTGACCGAGCAGCACCTGGAGGCCCTGAATAAAAGGTTTATCCCCGGCTTTAAACCGCCGGACAATGATTTTTACATCCATCTGACGACCACCAACGCCTTGGCCGATCAAATCAACCGGGAACGGCTGGGCGCGCTGAAAGGAAAGACCCATCATTATGAAGGAACATTGAATGGAGATTTCGACGCCAAAAGTCTGCCGACGCAGGAGGAGCTGGATTTAAAGACCGGCAGCCAGGTGATGCTTTTGAATAATGACCGCGCGGGGCGCTGGATCAACGGCACGCTCGGGAAGATTGTGGACGTGCAGGAAGATTCCGACGGCGCGGACGTCATCCACGTCGAGCTGGCGGAAGGCGGCGGTACGGTGGAGGTGACACCCTTTACCTGGGAGATGTTCCGTTTCTTTTATAATGAAGACGCGGACAGGCTGGACTCCGAGACGATCGGGTCTTTCACGCAGTATCCGTTGCGGCTGGCCTGGGCGGTCACGATTCACAAAAGTCAGGGCAAGACGTTTTGCAAGGTCATCGTGGATATCGGCGGCGGGACTTTTTCCCACGGCCAGGTCTATGTGGCGCTGAGCCGCTGCACGAGCCTGGAAGGGATCGTCCTCAAGAAGCCCATCCTCAAGAAGCATATTTTCATGGACTGGCGCATTGTGCAGTTCATGACCGGCTGGCAGTACCGCCGCGCCGAGGCGGACCTTCCCCTTGATGAGAAAAAGAGAATCCTCGAACAGGCCATCGAGAACGAAAAGGCCGTCGAGATTGTCTACCTGAAAGCCAGCGACGAAAAGACCCGTCGTACCATCGGCCCGCGGGTGGTGGGCGAAATGGAGTATCAGGGAAAAACCTATCTGGGGGTCGAGGCCTACTGCTTTGAACGCAAAGACATCCGGGTGTTTCGGGTGGACAGGATTTTGGAGATAAGGGAAAGCGCCTGCGCGGAGCGGTGAAAATTACTCAGGAGGATAAATCAATGCACGGGACAAACGCCGGGTGCTTGTCCCGTGCATTGAAACGTTAAGGAATCGTCCGGGCATGACCAGGGCAAACCGTTCGATTGACAAAACAGCATATTTGGACTATACTTCTATATAGTCAGACTAGATAGGAGAATAATCTCATGTCAACAATCCGCCGCATTTTAGCTATGGATCTTCCGGCGAGGCAGTCCGCGTTTTTATGGGGCGCCCGCAAGACCGGAAAATCAACCTATCTCAAGGAGACGTTCCCGCAAAGTTTAGTTTACGATTTTTTAAAGACGGATTTATTTCTTGCCCTTACCAAGAATCCCGCCTTGTTAAGAGAGCAAGTTCTGGCGCAAAAAGAGCCTGCTTTGAAGCATCCTATTATTCTGGATGAAGTTCAGAAGGTGCCTCAAGTTTTGGATGAAGTCCATGGGCTGATAGAAAATGAGGGTCTAAGGTTTATTCTTTGCGGATCAAGCGCCCGCAAATTAAAACGCGGCCATGCCAATCTGCTGGGGGGAAGGGCGTGGCGTTATGAAATGTTTCCCCTCGCATCCGCGGAGCTTGAGAATTTTGATTTGCTCCGGGCGTTAAACCACGGATTAATTCCGGATCATTACTTGCGGGATGATCATCAAAAGTCGCTTCAGGCGTACGTCCAGGACTATTTGAAAGAAGAGATTTTTGCCGAAGGGCTGACCCGTAATATCCCGGCTTTTTCGCGGTTTTTTGAGGCCATGGCTTTTTCTCACGGCCAGTTGACCAATTATTCCAATATTGCCAGGGACTGCGGTGTCGATTATAAGACCGTACGGGAATATTATCAGATCCTGGTTGATACGTTTCTGGGAACCCGGGTTGATCCTTTTAACAAGCGGCAAAGCCGGCAGGTCATTAGCCAGGCAGCCAAGTTTTATTTATTTGACGTCGGCGTGGCGGGATTCCTGACAAATCGTATTCTTAAGGAAGAGCGCGGAGAGGAGTTTGGCAGAGCCTTTGAGCATTTTATCTTGATGGAAATTTTGGCCTATCGTTCTTATCGGGATCGCGGTTTCGAAATCCGGTTTTGGCGCACCAAATCCGGCCTTGAGGTTGATTTTGTGCTGGGAAAAGGAGAAGTGGCGCTGGAAGTGAAAGGCTCTTTCCGGGTGGACAACAAAGATCTGCGCTCACTGGCGGCCTTCACCGATGAATTTTCCCCGAGAAAGTCTCTTCTTGTCTGCAATGAAAAACAGGAACGGCTTCATGGGAAGATCCGTCTTCTCCCCTGGAAGGAATTCCTGGAGCTTCTGTGGAAAGGGAAAATCATTTAAACGCGAAGACATCCGGGTGTTTCGGGTGGACAGGATATTGGAGATAGGGGAGGGCG
>CAZNDW010000048.1:8470-9749 GCA_964571895.1 uncultured Planctomycetales bacterium | reverse complement strand
CAATGCACTCATTGCGGCACCCGCCTTAAGCCCAGAGAAGGGGATTGTTGTGTCTTCTGCTCCTACGGCAGCAGGAAGTGTCCGTCAAAGCAAAAAGGACACAGAGCAAATTTTTCTTGATTCCGAGAAATCCTTGTGCTACTTTATATCCTCATAAAGTTTTCTCATGAGAGTGGATGCTAAAGCTGCCTAATGCCAATGGGCAGTCTCAACCCAAAACGGGCCGATCGGCCCGTTTTGGGTTTAAGGTTTTCAATGAGCCGATTTCATATCCGTCACGGACGGGATATTAAGATAAAAGGCCAGGCGGCCAAGCAGTTAGTTCAGAATCCGATTCCTTCCCAAGTCGCTCTTCAGCCGTCTGATTTCCGGGGGCTTAAGCTGCGGCCGGTGGTTCGGGAAGGCGATCTGGTCAAAGTCGGGACCCCCCTTCTCGAAGACAAAACCCACCCCCAAATCCGGGTTGTCTCGCCTGCCAGCGGCAGAGTCAGCGCCCTCGCCCGGGGAGAAAAAAGGGCCCTCCTGCACGTGATAATTCAAACCGATCGAATGCAGGAGGCCGTTTCTCTGCGCCGATTTACTCCGGACGAGTTAAAAAACCTTTCCCGGGAAAGGGTCGTGGAGCATCTCCTTTTGGGAGGCCTATGGCCTTTTATCCGGCAGCGGCCGTTTTCCAAGACGGCCAATCCGCACGACACCCCCAAATCCATTTTTGTCCACGCCATGAATACCGAACCCCTCGCCTTGGACGTTGATTTTATTCTGGCCGACAAACAAGCCGAATTTCAAGCGGGCTTAGACATTCTTCGGTATTTAACCCCGGGGAAAGTGCATCTTTGCTTTCACGCCCAGGCCCAATCCCCGGCCTTGAGGGAGGCGCGGGGGGTGGTGAGCCATGAGTTTTCCGGGCCCCATCCATCGGGGAATGTCAGCACCCACATCCATTGTATTGATCCCATTAAGAAAGGCGATCTCCTCTGGTATATTGAGGCCCAGGAGGTTTTGAGGATCGCCATTCTTTTTCTGAACGGAGTGTTCGCGCCGGAGCGTTACGTGGCGGTGACTGGCGAAGGAGTAGAAAACCGGATCTATGCCAAGACGATCTTAGGCGCTTCCGTTGCGAGTCTCGTAAAGGGCGCTCTCAAAGAAACGATGCGTTATATCTCGGGGAGCGTGTTGACCGGCACCTCCGTTGGGCTTAACGGATTTCTGTGTGCCCACGACACCCAGATTACGGTGATTCCCGAGGGAGGCAGACGACGGTTTTTAGGATGGCTGG
>CAZNDW010000048.1:7169-8370 GCA_964571895.1 uncultured Planctomycetales bacterium | reverse complement strand
GAAGAAGATTTTGCCCTGTGCTCGTTTGCCTGTCCCTCGAAGACGGATGTGGGCGGGATCATCCGGCAGGGATTGGATGCGATTGAGAGGGAAGGGTGATGGCGATTTTACAAAAGACGATCGAAAAGTTGGGAGAGAATTTTAAGCCGGGAAAACCTTTGGGGAGATTGTATCCTCTCTTCGAGGCCGTGGACACCTTTTTGCTGACACCGGGGAAGGTTACGCAAAAAGCCCCACACATCCGCGATGCGGCGGATATGAAACGGATGATGATCTTTGTTGTCCTGGCCCTGATTCCGGCAACCTTGATGGGAATCTACAACGCGGGGTACCAGATCCTGGCGGCCCAAAATCTCACGGTAAGCTTCTGGCAAGCCGTGGGATTGGGCGCTGCCAAGGTCCTGCCGATTATTCTGGTCTCTTATGCGGCGGGAGGCTTTTGGGAAGTTTTATTCGCCGTCGTTCGCCGGCACGAGATCAATGAAGGGTTTTTGGTGACCGGCATCCTCTATGCCCTGACGCTGCCGCCGACCATCCCCTTGTGGGAGGTGGCCGTGGGGATTTCCTTTGGCGTGGTCTTTGGCAAGGAGATCTTTGGAGGAACCGGCATGAATATCTTTAATCCGGCGCTCGTGGCCCGGGCCTTTGTCTTTTTTGCCTATCCGGCCCAGATGTCGGGATCGGCGGTATGGGTCGCCGTGGACGGGTACACGCGGGCAACGCCCTTGGCGGTTTTGGCGGATGCCGGCCGAGGGGGGTCCGCGGTCGCCGCGCTTCAGAAAGCGGGCTACACCTTTAATAATATGTATTTGGGATTTATTCCCGGCTCGATTGGAGAGACCTCGGCCTTGGCTTGTCTTTTGGGATTGATCTTTCTTTTGATCACAAGAGTGGCCAGTTGGCGGACCGTGGCCGGCTGCGTGCTGGGACTGTTGGCGATGAGCGGTGTTTTTTATCTCCTGCGCGGACCGGAAAAATTGACCTTTTATTCTCTGCCGCCGCACTGGCATCTGGTTTTGGGCGGCTTTGCCTTTGGCGCGGTTTTTATGGCCACGGATCCGGTCTCCTGCGCGGCCACCGAGCTGGGGCGCTGGATTTATGGGTTTTTGATCGGCGTTTTGTCGGTTCTCATCCGGGTGGTCAATCCGGCTTATCCGGAAGGGGTCATGCTGGCGATTTTATTTATGAACGCCTTTGCGCC
>CAZNDW010000048.1:0-7069 GCA_964571895.1 uncultured Planctomycetales bacterium | reverse complement strand
TTAAAAGCAATCGGTATACGTTTACCTTTGCGATCATTGTGTGCGTGATCAGCGCCCTTTTGCTTTCCGCGATCTCCGAGGGGCTTAGAAAAAAGCAGGAAACCAACAGCGAATTGGATATTAAAAAAAATATCCTGAAGGCCGTTCGGCTGCAGGAGCCCGTTCCTCTCAAGGCCAAGCCGGAGGAGATCTTTAAAATTTATGAAAGCAAAATTGAGGAGATCGTCATCGACAGCCAAGGCGGCGTCGTGGAAGGCCGCAAGCCCGCCGATATTAAAGAAAATCCACAAGGCCTCTACCCTGTGTATATTTATAAAGAAAAGGAAGAGGTTAAGGCCTACGCCTTTCCGATTGTGGGACAGGGGCTGTGGTCTACCCTCTACGGCTATTTTGCGCTCGAGGGCGATGCCACGACCGTGCGGGGAATCACCTTTTATAAGCACGGCGAGACCCCGGGGCTGGGCGCGGAAATAGAGAGCAGCTGGTTCCAAAACAATTTTAAAGGCAAAAAGATATGGTCTGTCAAAGAGAAGAAGCTCACTCCCATCGCGGTCGTGAAAGGCCGTGCCCGGGATTTTTTTAAAGACGAGAAGCTCGATTATCACGTGGATGGGATCACCGCGGCCACAATTACCGGTAACGGCGTGACCGAGATGCTGAACCGCACCTTAAGGATTTACGATCCGTTTTTTAGCAAGCTAAGAAAGATTTAGGCTTTCAGTCGATCTGTTTTGGGACGACTGACAGATTTGACTCTTCCTAGAAAAGTACTATAATGAAATTCAGGCGAGATTTTCTGAAGGTCAACAGAGAAAATTAAGAGGGGAGGGATTCATATGCCTCAAGCCTTATTATCCAAGAAAGATCGAAAGATCATCAAAGACGGGCTCTGGGATGCCAACCCCATCACCTACCAAGTTCTGGGGATATGCTCTTCGCTCGCGGTCACCACCCAGCTGAAGACCTCCCTAGTGATGGCCGTCGGCCTGACCGCCACGACCGCCTTGGCCAATGTTGTGATTTCTCTTATCAGGAATTATATCCCTTCCAAGATCCGCATCATTGTTCAATTGACGGTTGTCTCGTCGCTCGTTATCACCATCGATCAGATCCTCAAGGCCTATATGTTCGATGTCAGCAAGCAGCTCAGCGTCTTTGTGGGATTGATCATCACCAACTGCATCGTCATGGGGCGCCTGGAGGCCTTTGCCATGGGAAATCCGCCGTGGAAATCCTTCTTGGACGGGCTGGGCAACGGCTTAGGCTACAGCGCCATTTTGATTCTTCTGGGGATCATCCGGGAGATCTTTGGCAGCGGAACCCTCTTGGGGCACAAAGTGATTCCGGAGGCTTTTTATACCGCCGGCTATGTCAACAACGGAATGATGGTTTTGGCGCCGGGGGCCTTCTTCTTGCTGGGGATGATCATCTGGATCCAGCGATCCATTTCCGGATACGTGGAGGGAGGGAAATAATGGAACATTACATCAGCCTCGCCTTAAAATCCATTTTTGTCGAGAATATTCTGCTGGCCTTCTTTTTGGGGATGTGCTCGTTTCTGGCCTGCTCCAAGAAGATCGAGACCGCGATGGGGCTGGGCGTGGCGGTTGCCTTTGTTTTGACCATCACGATCCCTGCGAGCTGGGCGGCCAAAGATTTCTTGTTGAAGAAAGGCGCTTTGCGCTGGGCCGGGATTCCCAATGTGGATCTTAGCTTTCTAACTTTTATCATGTACATCGCGTTGATTGCGGCCATGGTGCAGATTGTGGAAATGGTGGTGGAGCGGGTCTCGCCGGCCTTGTACAGCGCCCTGGGGATCTTTCTGCCTTTGATTGCGGTCAACTGCGCGATTTTGGGATCCGCCCTTTTTATGGATCAGAGAAACTACAACTTTCCTGAATCCGTGGTCTTTGGCTTTGGTTCGGGGGTCGGGTGGGCCCTGGCCATTATCTCGATGGCCGCGATCCGCAAGAAGCTGGGATATTCCAACATCCCCGGTCCTTTGAGAGGGCTGGGCATCACCATGCTTCTGACGGGCCTCATGTCGATTGGGTTTATGTGCTTTGCGGGGATTAGGCTGTAAAGACATTAGAGGTCACAAAGTCACCAGTTACAGGTTACACGTTAAAAAAAAATCTAATTTTTTAACCTGTGACCTTGTGACGTGTGACGTGGTGACCTTATGACATGTGACCGATCAGCGGTTTTCAATAAACAATGTCATTTCTCGGATTTGTCCTTCTCAGCACCGTCGTTTTTACTGGCGTCATCGTCCTTTTGGTGGCCATCCTCTCGCTGGTGGAGGCTAAGGTCGTCAAAGCCGGGGACTGCAAGATTTTGATCAACGATGACCCCAGTCCGCTGGTTGTCTCTGCCGGGAAAAATCTCCTTTTCACCCTGGCCAATAACAAGATTTTTCTTCCCTCGGCCTGCGGGGGCGGAGGGACGTGCGCGCTGTGCAAGTGTCAAATCCTGGAGGGCGGGGGCAATATTCTCCCCACCGAGACCGGGCAGCTGACCAGAAGAGAGCAAAAAAATCATGTGCGCCTTTCCTGTCAGGTCAAGGTACGGGAGGATATGCGGATCCGCATCCCGGATGAGGTTTTTCATATCAAGAAGTTTGAATGCACGGTCCGCTCCAACCGCAATGTGGCGACCTTTATTAGGGAATTGGTTTTGGAGCTCCCCCACGATCAGCCCCTCCAGTTTAATCCCGGCGGCTACATTCAAATCGACATCCCTCGGTACAAGCTGAGTTTTCGCGATTTTAATATCGAAGAACAATACCGCCCCGACTGGGACAAATATAAACTCTGGGATCTCAAGGTAGAAAATGACGAACCGATTTTCCGGGCCTACTCCATGGCTAATCATCCGGGGGAAAAGGGCGTTGTCATGCTCAATATCCGCATCGCGACCCCTCCCTCCAACAATGGGACCGTCTCTCCGGGCAAGGCCACATCCTATATGTTTAACTTAAAACCCGGTGAGAAGGTTGCGATCAGCGGCCCCTACGGAGAATTCTTTATTAAAGACACCAACCGCGAGATGATTTATGTCGGAGGAGGCGCCGGGATGGCGCCGCTACGCAGCCACCTTTTCCACCTTTTCCATACGTTGAAGACCAAGCGGAAAGTTAGCTATTGGTACGGCGCGCGCTCCAAAAGAGAGATGTTTTATACCGAAGATTTCCAGGCCATCGAGAAGGAATTCTCCAATTTCACTTACCGTGTCGCTTTATCCGCGCCCCTCAAAGAAGACGATTGGAAGGGCCCCACCGGATTCATCCACAGCGTGGTGTATGAAAGCTATCTTAAGAATCATCCCGAACCCGAGGAGATCGAGTATTATCTGTGCGGCCCGCCCTTGATGATCGAGGCGGTGCAAAAGATGCTGGATTCTCTGGGCGTTCCCAAAGAGATGATCGCCTTTGATTCGTTTGGCTAGCCCCCGTCGGTTTGCTTAGCTTTGCCTGACTGCCGTCAGGCAGGCGAAGCAAAGCGAAGCAGCGGGGGGTTATTTGATCCGATGCTCACAGTCCTCGGATGAGGCGGCGGGATTATTTTTGCAGGTGCAGTCCGGGCCCAGGGAGCAGCCTCTTTGAAGAGTTTTTCTCGCCACGAGAAACCCGATCCCCAGAAGGAGAAAACAACCAGTAAGGATGAGGATGCTTAAAAGGTAAGTCATAATTTCAGTATAAGAAATCGAACGTTTAATTGCAAATTCTTTTTTACCCCGTTAGAGAATGTAGTTCTCTAACGGGGTTCATCCTCCTCATAAAAGACCCATGAAATCCACCCTCACCAAAAATAGGCGCCCGCACCTCTCTCAAGCGCAGGAGCTGAAGATTTTGAGGACCATTGTGGACATCACCAGCTCTGAGCTGGATTTGAACTGGATCCTCAAAGAGGTGGTCAAGATCGTCACCGAGGTGACGAATGCGGATTCGGTTCTCATCTATCTTTTTGATCAAAAAAAGGAGAATCTCGTCCTCATGGCCTCGAAGATTCCGCATGAGAAGGTGCTGGGGAAGATCAACTTGAAGATCGGCGAAGGGATCACCGGCTGGGTCGCCCGCGAGCACAAGCTCGTGGCCATCAAGAAGAACGCCTACCAGGATCCGCGTTTTAAAAATTTCGATCTCCTGCCGGAGGACCAATACGAGGCCTTTTTGTCGGCGCCAGTTATTTATAAGGGAAATACCGTGGGTGTCATCAATGTGCAGCACAAACACCCGCACGAGTATGCCCCCAATACGGCGAGCTTGATTCAAACCATTGCCAAACAGGTCGGCGGGGTCATCGAGCATGCCAAATTGTACACGGAGACAAAGCAGAAGGCCTCCCAGTTTGACAGTTTGGTTAAAGTCAGCCAGTCCATCACCTCCGAGCAGTATCTTGACGAAATCCTCAATCTCATTGTGGTTGTCACCGCCGAGATGCTGAATTCCAAGATCTGCTCGATCATGCTCTTGGATGATAAGAAAGAAGAGCTGGCCATTGTCGCCACCCAGAGCTTAAGCAAGGAATACAAGACCAAGCCCAATATCAAGGTCGATAAGAGCTTAAGCGGCGAGGTGATCAAATCCAAAAAGCCGATTGCGGTTTATGATGTCCGTCAAGAGGAGCGCTACGCCTATCGCGATCTGGCGGTCAAGGAGGAATTGACCTCGATGCTTTCGGTTCCGATGGTCGTCAAAGACAAGGCCATCGGCATCATCAACGTGTACACCAAAACGCCGCACCATTTTACGCAGGAAGAGATCGATGTCCTGCAGATGATCGCCAATCAGGCGGCCGTGGCGGTGGAAAATACGAAGCTCATGCAGGAGGCCATCAAGGCCAAAGAGGCGCTTCAGACCCGAAAGCTCATCGAGCGGGCCAAAGGCATTTTGATGCGCATGAATCATTTGAGCGAAGAATCCGCCCACCGCTTGATCCACAAAAAGAGCATGGATTCCTGTCGCCCGATGAAAGACATTGCCGAGTCCATCATTTTGATGGACGAGATCCAAAAGCGGTGAATAAACCTTGTGCTGTCGGCCGCGGGGCCTTCTTAGGAGAAATGGGGTCATGAGGAAAGTTTTGAAAATGAGAAAAAATCATTGACAAATTATATGTATCGTATAATACTGTATACATGCAGGCAGCAGTAACCAATAAAGAATTGGGAGCCATCCGTGAAATCCGCAATTCCCTCATGCGCGTCGGCCGCATTCCTTCCCTGCGCGAGCTGATGTCTTCTCTTGGCTACAAATCCCCCCGTTCCGCGTCTTTAATCGTTGATAAATTAATCAAAAAAGGCGTTTTGCGCCGCAAAGAAGACGGCGGGCTCCAGCTCATTAAAAGCTTAGGGGATGATACCACCCGCGCCCAAACAGTGGATGTCCCTTTGGTTGGAATCGTGGCTTGCGGAGCGCCAATACTTGCCGAAGAAAACGTGCAGGCCCAAATTCCCGTCAGCACCAAATTAGCCAAACCACCCCACAGGTATTTTTTGCTTAAGGCTAAGGGCGACTCAATGGATCAGAAGGGGATAGATGATGGCGATTTAGTTTTAGTCCGCCAGCAGACGGTAGCTAAAGACGGCGACACGGTGGTGGCCTTAATTGATGATGAGGCAACAATCAAAGAATTTCATGGAGCCGGCGAAACGGTTGTGTTAAAGCCGATGTCAAAAAACAAACAGCATCAGCCGATTGTGTTGACTAAGGATTTTCAGGTGCAGGGTGTGGTGGTGACGACGATTCCAAAAATATGACAGGGATTGATATTATCTATGAAACAATCTTTGATGAATGATTAACGAGAAAACGGATATCCAATCATGAGTGTATTAAGTAAAATTTCAGCAAAACCATTTTTAAAGTGGGCTGGGGGGAAGGGACAGCTCATTGATCAGATGGCTGTACATTTTCCGTCGGCTTTGCGGGAAGGGAAAATAAAGAAATACTTTGAACCGTTTCTAGGTGGAGGAGCGCTCTTTTTCCGGTTCTTTGAAAATTATGATTTTGAGGAAGTATATTTGTATGAGCTTAACCCTACCGTTAATATTTGTTATCAGGTGATAAAAAGGGATGTTAAAAGATTAATCAAAGAGTTGAAACAATTAGAATTAGAATACCTCTCCAAGTCAGACAGTCTTCGCGAGAAATACTTCTATGAAAAACGGGATGAATTTAATGGATATCTAAGAAAGAAAGTTGCCAATAACCTTGTGCGCAGATCAGCGCTTCTGATTTTCCTAAATAAAACGTGTTTTAACGGGTTGTATCGGGTTAATTCTCAAGGAGAGTTTAATGTCCCCTTCGGGCGCTATAAAAATCCCACCATTTGTCATGAAGAAAACCTTTACGCTGTCCATGAGGCATTGCAAAATGCTGAAATTGTTTGTGGGGATTTTGCCCTTTGTTTAGAAAAGGCAGATAATCAATCTTTTGTTTATTTTGACCCACCCTATCGACCGATAAGCACAACAGCAAATTTTAATAGCTATTCTAAAGATAGCTTCGATGACTTGGAACAAAAAAGATTGCGGAAGGTTTTTAGTGATTTGGATAAAAAAGACGCGTACGTGATGCTCAGCAATTCTGATCCGAAGAACGGCAATTCGGGCGATAATTTCTTTGATGATTTATATCGTGGCTATCATATTGAGCGATTAATTGCGACAAGATTGATCAATTGTAACGCAGATAGGCGTGGCGCGATAACCGAAATTTTAGTGATGAATTATTAAAAAAGGATAATTGAATGAAGACTGGCGGCTTAGGTGGGGCGAAGACATTAACGGGTCTCAATTTTGAAAAAAGAGTTGATTTCCAGAAACTTATTGGGGCAATCCCTGGGTATGAAGTTAAAAGTATTCCTGAGAAAGCCGGCATGGGGGTTTTCTTTGATGGGAAATTGGTGGCGAGATGTTTTAGAAAACATGATTTTTATCAGTTTTTGTCCGAATCGAAAGTTGACTGGAAGCAACTGCTTTCTAAAAAATTATTGCCCGATGATGCATTGTTAGAAGCCATTTCATAACCTCCTGAGTGTCAGGACAAGGCAAGCGACATGAAAGA
>CAZNDW010000047.1:0-10395 GCA_964571895.1 uncultured Planctomycetales bacterium | reverse complement strand
ATTGTTTCATGCCGGAGAATAAGCTCTTCTTAATCGATGCGCACGGGCTGCTTTATCGAGCGTATTTTGCCATAAAAAATCTATCCACAAGCTATGGCCAAAGGACCAATGCGGTCTTTGGCTTTGTCAGCACCTTAAAGAAAATCCTGCGGGAGTATGCGCCTCCGTACCTGGCGGTCTGTTTTGATGCGGGCAAAAAGACGCACCGAGAACAGAGGTTCAAAGAATACAAGATCCATCGGCCTTCGATGCCGGAGGATTTGATCAGCCAGATCCCTTTGGTGAAAGAGCTGATCCAGGCCTACCATCTGCCGATTTTCGAGTTGGAAGGGTTCGAGGCGGATGATCTGATTGCAACCCTGTGCCAAAAGGCGCAGGGCAACAGCCTCCCAGTGGTCATTGTCAGCGATGATAAAGATATGATGCAGCTCGTTAACGATAAGGTCAAGATTTTCAGCGCCCGCAAGGACGCCCTCTTGGGCCCGGCGGAGGTGACGGATCTTTTTGGGATTGAACCGAGCCGAATGCCCGATTACATCGGATTGGCCGGCGACCCGACCGATAATATCCCCGGGGTTTTGGGCGTGGGCGAGGTGACCGCAAGAAATCTGCTGATGGAATTCGGAAATTTAGAGGAGATCTTCTCGCACCTCGAGCGGGTCAAACCGCCCAGCCTCAAAGAAAAGCTGATGGGGCAGAAAGAAAAGGCCTTTTTTAGCAAAGAATTGGCCTTGCTCGATCAGAAAGCCCCCTTGGAGTTTGATTTGAATCTCCTCAAAGTGGGCAGGTCCGATGAAAGGAAGCTCTTTGAGCTCTTTCAAAAGCTGGAATTTAGAAAACTTGCAGAAGAATTGGCAGGCCAAATGACCGCTCCATCGAAGACCCCCTTAAAGCAGCTCAAGACCAAAGAGGAGACAAGAGAACTCCTTGAGCAAATTCTTAAGAAGAAAGAGTTTTCTTTCCTGTTGGATGATCCGGAATCTTCCGAGTCGACCTCTTGTCAGGGGATTGTGCTGGGGTGCGCCGCAGGTGCCTATTATCTTCCCCTCGAGCGTCTTGCCGAGTTGAAGTCTGTTTTGGAAGATCCCGGGGTCATTAAAGTCACCCATGATATCAAACAGGTCATGAAGATCTTTGAGGCCCATCAATGTTCGATCAAAGGCAAAATTTTTGATGGAATGCTGGCCGCCTATCTTCTGAAGCCCTCCCAGCGCTCCTACGATGTGGGAACCCTGGTGTGGGATTATCTCAAGAGGCCTGTTGGGTCTTCGGGCCCTCGAGCGCAAGAGGCCGCTGCTTTGTTAGAGATGTATCCGATTCTCCTCGGAGAATTAAAAGAAAAGGCCCTTTTAAAGCTGTTTGAGCAAATCGAGGCGCCTCTGGCCTATGTGTTGTTCCGGATGGAGACCAACGGCGTCCGTATCGATCGGAAGATTTTATCCGGGCTTTCCCTCGAAACCGAAAAGAAAATTAACGTCTTGAATCGCCAGATCCAGCAGATGGCGGGGGCACCCTGCAATCTGAATTCCCCGAAGCAGTTGAGCGTTCTTTTATTCGAGAAGCTCAAACTACCTGTCGTGAAGAAGACGAAAACAGGTTTTTCTACCGACGAAGAGGTTTTGGTCAGATTGGCCGAGGAGCATGAAATCGCCAAGCAGATTCTGGAATTCCGCCAGCTGAGCAAATTGAAATCGACGTATATCGATGCCCTTCCCGTCCTGATCAATCCGCAAACCGGCTGTGTCCATGCGTCTTTTAACCAGACAGCGACCGAAACCGGACGGTTGAGCTCGCAGAATCCGAATCTCCAGAATATCCCCATTCGAACCGAACTGGGACGCCAAATCCGCCGGGCCTTTATCCCCCGGGAAAAAGACCATGTGATCCTTTCCGCGGATTATTCGCAGGTGGAGCTGCGGATCCTGGCGCATCTTTCGCAGGACAAAAACCTCATGCAGGCCTTTCACGATGACCAAGACATCCACGAGACCACGGCGCGTTTGATTTTTGGGCAACACCCCTCTACGGGGCGTAAAGAAGATCCCATTTCTTACTCGATGCGGGATACCGCCAAGCGGATCAATTTCGGAATCATCTACGGCATGAGCGCCTTTGGTTTATCCAAAGATTTGTCGATTCCCCAGGAGGAAGCCCAGGAATTTATCGATCAATATTTTCTGCGCTATCCGGGCGTTAAAAATTTTATGGAAAGCGAGATCCAAAAGGCCCAACAGCAGGGATTTGTCGTGACTCTCCTCAATCGCCGTCGGTATCTGCCGGAGATTCAAAGCAAAACCCCCGGCCTCAAACAGTTCGCCGAACGCCAGGCAATCAACACACCCATCCAGGGTTCTGCCGCCGATTTGATGAAATTGGTGATGATCAATATCCAGAACGAAATTGAAAAGAGGTCTTTGCATTCGAAAATGATCATCACGGTCCATGATGAATTGGTATTTGATGTTCCGGAGAAAGAAAAGGACCTCATGGCCGAGCTCATCTGCCGGCATATGGAACATTCTCTTAAGTTGTCGGTGCCGATCAAAGCGACGATTAAAATAGGAAAGAATTGGCTGGATATGAAGGAAGCTGCTTGGAATTCATAGATTCTCATGACGGTCGCCTTTTTTTCTTCCGAAGTTTTTCCTTTCGCCAAGACGGGCGGGATGGCGGATGTCTGTGGGGCCCTTCCCTTGGCCTTGGAGGAACTGGGCATCCCGGTGATCATTGTGATGCCAAAATACAAAACCTTCAAGGCCGATGGTATGACTGTTCGGAAATTGCCCAACGGTGTTGTCACGACCCGGATGGGGAAGAATATCTCGGTATATTTTATTGAAGGGACCCGCTATTTCGATCGGGAAGGCCTTTATGGAGATGAGAAGGGCGATTATGTGGATAACCTCGAGCGTTTTGCGTTTTATTGTCTTCGAGCGCTGCAGTTGTTGAAAGAAGAGAACCTTGCCGTTGACATCGTCCACTGCCATGACTGGCCCTCGAGTTTGGCTGTGGCGTATTTAAAATGCTTTTACAAGAACGATCCCTTTTTTAAGAAGACGAAATCCGTTTTGACGATTCACAACCTCGCTTATCAGGGGATATTTCCCAAAAAGGAATTTTCCAAATTAAAGCTGGATGAGAAATCATTTTCTCCGGAGGCCTTTGAGTTTTATGATCAGATCAACCTCTTGAAAGGCGGAATCACTTTAAGCGATGCGGTCTCAACCGTCAGCCCCACCTACGCCCACGAGATTCAAACCCCCGCGCTGGGCTGCGGTCTCGACGGTGTCTTAAAAAAGCGGGGGGATAGGATCTGGGGGATCTTGAACGGTTTAGAGCGGAAGTTTTGGGATCCTCAAAACGATTCCTTCCTTATCCAGAGATATTCACGGACGGATTTCCATAGCAAACTGGCCAATAAAAGGCATCTTCAGGAAGAATTGGGTTTGCCTAAGCGAGATCACCCTTTGTTGGGCTTTGTGGGCCGTTTATCCCATCAGAAGGGGTTGGATCTGGTCTCTGAGGCCATTGCTGAGATCGCGAAGAGGAATCTTCAAATGGTCTTCTTAGGGATTGGAGAAAAGAAGTATCAGGAACTCTTACGGCAGATGGCCCGGCGCTACCCTCAGAAAATCGCCGTGCACTTGAGCTTCGATGAGCCGTTGGCGCACCGCATTTATGCGGGATCGGATATTTTTCTGATGCCGTCGCGTTATGAGCCTTGCGGCTTAAGTCAGATGATCGCGCTCTATTATGGAACCATTCCGCTGGTTCACAAAACCGGAGGATTGGCGGATACGATCTTTCCGTTTGATGCCCTTAAGGGGCGTGGCAATGGTTTTGTGTTCGAGGAGTATACCCCAGAGGCGTTGGTTGAAGCCATTCAAGAAGCGGTGGATGCTTTTCATAACCGCGAGGTCTTTGAGCGGCTGGTTCAAAAAGCGTTCAGCCATGATTTCTCCTGGGGAAAATCGGCAGGGGATTACCAGAGGTTGTACGAGTCGTTAAGATAACCATGCTCGTCATCGGACTCACTGGCAATCTAGGAGTTGGAAAAACAACCGTGGCCGGCATGTTTCAAGAGTTGGGGGCCAAGGTTTTGGATGCGGACCGCATTGCCCATAGCCTCATCCGCCCGGGAACCCCGTCTTTTAAAAGGGTTGTCCGCCATTTCGGGGAGGGTATTCTAAAAAAAGGCCGTATTGACCGCGGGGCCTTAGCGGCCGTTGCGTTTCATGATCGTGGGAAATTGCAGGCGCTCAACCGCTTGATTCATCCGGAAGTCATTCGAGAAATTCAGCACCGGATTTCTTTGTGGCGAAGGAAAAAAGACATCCCCTTGGTGGTGGAGGCCGCCCTCCTCATTGAGTCCGGTTTGCATACCCAGATGGATCGGGTCGTGGTGGTGAAGGCCGGCCGGGTTCTCCAACTGAAACGGGCCAGGGAAAGAAAGAGCTTTACCCCAAAAGACATTTTGAGAAGGATTAAGATGCAGCTTCCCCTTAAAAAACAGCTTCAGTACGCTGATTTCATAATCGATAACCGGGGCTCCTTGAGGGATACCCGAAAGCAAGTTGAGGATCTATGGCACGAGTTACGACAAACCTGTCAGGGAAAATAAGTGAGGGAGAAAAAGAAATGGAGAAAATGAACAACAAAACCATCGAAAGGGCATTAATGGAAAAACCGGAAAAGGAAAAGGCTATGTCGGAAAAATCTCAAGAAAGGCCGCAGGAGAAGTCCTTGGAGAAGAATAATAAAGATGAGAAATCGCCGGTCAAGCAGATTGACATCGGAAAGCTCAAAGATATGAAAATGTCGGAGCTGACGAAACTGGCCAGGGACATGAACATCAACGGCGTCAGCGGCATCAAAAAGCAGGACTTGATCTTTAAGATCCTCCAAGGGCAGGCCGAGAAAGAGGGCTTGATGTTTGGGGAAGGGACCTTAGAGATCTTAGCCGAGGGCTTTGGCTTTTTGCGTTCCTCTAATTATAATTATTTGCCCTGTCCGGACGATATTTATATCTCTCCCTCCCAAATCCGTAAGTTCGATTTAAAAACCGGTGACAGTGTCAGCGGCCAGATCCGTCCCCCTAAAGAAGGCGAGAAGTACTTCGCCATGTTGAAGGTGGAGGCGGTCAACTTTGAAAATCCGGAGAAGTGCAAAGAAAAGATCCTCTTTGACAACCTGACGCCTTTGTACCCGAAGGATCGGATCGTTCTGGAAATGGCCCCTGAGGAGGTCTCAACGAGGATCATGGATCTGCTGACCCCCCTCGGCAAGGGCCAGAGGGCGCTGATTGTGGCGCCGCCTTACAGCGGCAAGACGGTCCTTTTGCAGAAGATCGCCAATTCCATCACGCACAATCATCCGGATGTGATCCTGATTGTCCTTTTGATTGACGAGCGGCCCGAGGAGGTCACCGACATGCAGCGCGGTGTCCAAGGGGAGGTGATCTCCTCGACCTTTGATGAGCCCGCGGAGCGCCACGTCCAGATTGCGGAAATCGTTTTAGAAAAGGCCAAGCGTCTGGTGGAGCACAAGCGCGATGTGGTCATTCTCTTAGACAGCATCACGCGGCTGGCCAGGGCTTATAACACCGTTGTGCCCCACAGCGGCAAGATCCTCTCCGGGGGTGTGGATTCCAATGCGCTCCATAAGCCCAAAAGGTTTTTCGGGGCGGCGCGGGCGGTGGAAGAAGGGGGTAGCCTGACGATTATCGCCACGGCCTTGGTCGATACCGGAAGCCGGATGGATGAAGTGATTTTTGAGGAATTCAAAGGAACCGGAAACATGGAGCTCCAACTGGATCGATCGCTCTTCCAGAGGAGGATTTATCCGGCCATCGACATCAAACGTTCCAACACCCGGCACGAAGAGCTCTTGATCGACAAAGATGAGCTCCAGCGGATCTGGCTTTTGCGCAAGGCCATCAATGATTTGAACGCGGCCGAGGCTATGGAGCTCTTGATCGACCGGCTTTCCAAATTTAAGAGCAATAAAGAATTTCTGCAGAATATGAATAAGGCAAGTTAATGAAAAGTCACCCTGGCCCGCCAATGATCGGACAAGCCAGGGCGGGCAACGTCACAAGTCACAAGAATGGAGTGACCTGTTAAAGGAGATCCCATGAAAGCCAATCTTCACCCCGTTTATGAAGAAACCACTATTACCTGTGCCTGTGGGGAGGTGATTCACACCCGCTCAACAAGAAAGAATATCAGAGTTGAGATCTGCTCCAAGTGCCATCCCTTTTTTACAGGTGCTAAAAAATACGTGGATACCGCAGGCCGTATCGAGCGGTTTACCAGACGTTATACGAAGAAAAAATGAATAATATGATGTCCGAGAAGCTCGAGAAACTCGAAAAGCTAAAGAAGCGCTATCAGGAAATCGAAATGCTTTTGGCTGATCCTAAAATCAGCGTGGATCAAGGGCATTGCCAGAAACTCGGCAAAGAGCTTTCCGATTTGGCCCCCGCGGTTGGTGTCTTTCGGCGATACCGTCAAACGCTTACCCAGATTGAGGACCTAGAGAAACTCTTAAAAGAAAAGCACGATCAAGAGCTGGAAGAGCTGGCCCAATCCGAGCTCAAAGAGCTGGAGAAAACCCGGCAGGATTTAAAACGGCAGCTGGATGATCTCTCCTCCCCCTCCCAAAAGGGAAAGGACCGGGACCTCATGATTGAAATTCGCGCCGGTACCGGCGGGCAGGAGGCCAGTTTATTTGCGGCAGACCTTTATCGTATGTACACCAAATACGCCGCCTCTCAAGGCTGGAGGGTCGAAGCGATGAGCAGCTCCCCTTCGGAGGCCGGTGGGTTGAAAGAGGTCATTTTTTCGATCGGCGGCGCGGGCGCCTCGCGCCGGCTGCAGTGGGAAAGCGGCGTCCACCGCGTCCAGCGGGTGCCCACCACCGAGGCCTCCGGCCGCATCCACACCTCGACGGCCACGGTGGCTGTTTTGTATGAGCCGGAAGAAGTGGAGCTGACGATCGATCCCAAAGATCTCAAGATCGACGTGTTCCGTTCCTCCGGGCCCGGAGGCCAAAGCGTCAACACGACCGATTCCGCGGTCCGGATCACCCATTTCCCGACGGGTACGGTCGTCGTCTGCCAGGATGAGCGGTCCCAATTAAAGAATAAGCTTAAAGCCATGCGGGTCCTGCGGGCACGGCTTTTGGATCGGATGAAACAAGAGGCCTTTGAAAAAACCTCGAAAGAGCGCAAGGCCAAGATCGGCACCGGCGACAGGAGCGAGAAGATCCGGACCTATAACTTTCCGGATCGTCGCGTCACCGATCATCGTATCGGTTTTACCACCCATCAGCTGAATAAGATCATGGACGGCGATTTGGAGGGATTGACCGATGCCCTGCTGAAGGCCGAGGCAGCCTCCGAGGAGGCCTCATGACGGCAAAAGAACTGATCCTGACCCATCTTCTGGATTGCCGGCGGATTGATCTGTACGTTGATCCACCCCCTTTGAGCCCTCGGCAGACGAGAGAGCTTGAGACAATGGAAATGCGCCTTAGTACCGGTGAGCCTCTGCAGTATATCCTCGGCCGTTGTGAATTTATGGGGTTGACCTTGGAGGTGGATGAGCGGGTCTTTATTCCTCGTCCAGAAACAGAGATTGTGGTGGAGGCGGCTTTAGAAAAAATCCAGAGCCTTCAGAATCAAAGATCATCGGAGACACCTTTAAACATTCTGGATTTGGGTTGCGGGTCCGGCAACATTGCTATTAGTCTGGCCCGATTTTGCGAGGCCTGTACGATCACGACGATTGATTGTTCGAAAGAAGCCCTGGAGGTGGCTTTGCACAATGCCCAGGTCCATCGCATCGAGCATAAAATCACATTTCTTAAAGGGGATTTGTGGGAGCCGTTAAAAGAGGAGGCTACGGAAAAGACATTTGATCTGGTGGTTTCCAACCCGCCGTATGTCTCTAGGAGGGAGTTCCGGGATCTGCCGGAGAAGGTAAGCCGTGAGCCGATTCTTGCCTTGGACGGCGGGTGCGATGGATTGGATTTTTATCTTCGGATTTTCAAGGAAGCCAGGGCTTTTGTCAGACCCGGCGGATTCTTGATTTTGGAGATTGGAGACGGGCAAAGGCGCGCTTTACAAGAAATGTTTGAGGATCATTCCTATTTAAGAGGAATAGAATTCCGTAAGGATTTGTGCGGGAGAGATCGGGTTTTGGTCGTGGAGGTTGCAGGCTCAAGGAGACAAGAAAATCATGGACAAGCTGATCATTGAGGGCGGCCATCCGTTAAAAGGGGAAGTGAAGGTCAGCGGTTCCAAGAACGCCACCTTGCCGATTCTGGCGGCCACTCTTTTGACCGACGAGGCCTGCATCATCCGAAACTGCCCAAAGCTGCGCGACACCTTCACGATGGGTAGGCTCCTTAGGTCTTTAGGCAAGACCGTTGATTTTGACAAAGATGCCGTCGTGGTTTCCTCCAAAGGGGATTTGCAGTACGTGGCGGACTACAAATTGGTTTCCACCATGCGCGGCTCATTCTGTGTCTTGGGACCGCTTTTGGGAAAATTGGGAAAGGCCAAAGTTTCTTTGCCCGGCGGCTGCGTCATCGGGATCCGGCCGGTGGATTTGCATATCAAAGGGGTCAAGGCGTTGGGCGCCGCAATTGATATCGAGAATGGTTATGTGATCGCCCGGGCCAGACGTCTTAAAGGAACCCGCATTTATCTGGGAGGTGTCTTTGGCTCGTCGGTTCTGGCCACGGCCAATGTGATGATGGCCGCGGTTTTGGCCCCAGGAGAAACGATCATTGAATCCGCGGCCTGCGAACCGGAGGTGATGGAGCTCGCCAATTTTTTGATTGCGATGGGCGCCAAGATCAAAGGGGCAGGGACCCCGCAGCTTGTTATTACGGGTGTTAAAAAACTGCAGGGGGCCGAATATCACGTGGGGCCAGACCGCATTGAAGCCGGGACCTTCCTTATTATGGCGGCGGCGACCCGCAGCACTATGGTTATCCGTAACGCCAACTACCACCATCTTTTGGCCCTTTTGGATAAAATGGAAGAAACCGGTGTCCGATTCGAGACGGATGATCATACGATCAAAGTGAAACCCGCAAGAATCTTGAAGTCCACCAGTGTCAACACGTTTCCCTACCCCGGTTTTCCGACGGATTTGCAGGCCCAGTTTATGGCGCTTATGGCGCTGACCCCGGGGATCAGTGTGATTACGGACAAGGTCTATCCGGACCGGTTTATCCATATCGCCGAGTTGAATCGCATGGGCGCTAATATCCGACGAGAGGGGAGCAATGCGATCGTTCAGGGGGTCAAGCAGCTCTTTGGGTCACCGGTCATGGCCTCGGATCTCAGGGCCTCGGCCGCCTTAGTGATCGCGGGACTGGCCGCCCGGGGGTTAACGGAAATCCACCGTATTTATCATTTGGAGAGGGGTTACGAGAATCTCGATCAGAAACTGATCCAATTGGGCGCTAAGGTCCATCGGGAGAGGGAGTGAGCCATGATTTTGATGATCGACAATTACGATTCCTTCACCTACAACCTTGTTCAATATCTCGGCGAGCTTAAGGCCAATCTCCGGGTCTTCCGTAACGATGCCCTCTCGATCGCGGCAATCAAGAGAATGCGTCCATCGCGGATCGTGATCTCGCCCGGCCCGGGCCGTCCGGAGCAGGCCGGGATATCGGTCGACCTCATTAAAGAATTTTCCGGAAAAATTCCCGTTCTGGGGGTCTGCCTGGGGCATCAGGCGATCGGCTATGCCTATGGGGGTAAAATTGTTCCTGCGAAACAACTGATGCATGGAAAAACCTCCCCCATCTATCATGATCGAGGAGATCTTTTTAAATCCATCGACAATCCTTTCGAAGCCACCCGTTATCATTCTCTGGTGATCGAACGAAAGACTTTGCCGTCTTGTTTGAAAATCACGGCCTGGACCAAAGATCAGGAAATCATGGGGGTGCGCCACAAGACCTATCCCCTCTGGGGCGTTCAATTTCATCCGGAGTCGATTTTGACCAAACCGGGCAAAGACCTCTTGAGGAATTTTTTGAGATTAACATGAAATCTTATCCGCCTTCACTGCCTATTGCGAAGCTCAGGGAAAAACGCGATCTCTCCGGCGCCGAGATGGAAGGGGCCTTAGCCGCGATGATGAAGGGCTCTGTTGCCAAGGAGGACATCGCGGAGTTTCTTCTGGCCTTGAGGGAAAAAACTCCAACGGTGGAGGAGCTCACCGCTGGCGCTCGGGTGATGCGCACCTTCGCCTTGCGCATCAGCACCCGTCACTCCGTGGTCTTGGACACCTGCGGCACCGGCGGGGATAAAAAAAATACATTTAACATCTCGACGGTTTCTGCCTTTGTCGTGGCCGGGGCCGGGGTGGC
>CAZNDW010000046.1:0-10629 GCA_964571895.1 uncultured Planctomycetales bacterium | reverse complement strand
TGGAGATCGTCGGTAAAAGGAGCTTGCTGCAAGAGACCCTCGGGCGGATCAAGCCCCTGATCCAGGCCCCCCGCACCTTTATTGTCGCCAATGCCTTGTATCGAAGACAGCTTAAGGATCAGCTGAGATCCTTTCCTTTGCCCAAGAAAAACATCCTCCTCGAGCCGGAAGGGAAAAATACCGCCCCCGCGATTCTTTGGGCTGCCTGCCGGATCGATCGCCTCGATCCGCAAGCGGTCATGGTGGTCCTGCCCTCGGATCATCTCATCGAGCATCGCACACAATTTTTGAAGGATTTGCAAAGGGCTGTTCAACTGGCCCGGGAAGGGTATCTGGTGACCTTAGGGGTTGTGCCCAATCGGCCCGAGACTGGCTTTGGTTATTTGAAGACTCGATGGGTAAAAGATCATCGCAAAAGTATTCTGAAAGTCGAGCAATTCACGGAGAAGCCCTCCCTTAAAACCGCCCAAAGGTTTCTTAAGGAAAAGAAGTATTTGTGGAATAGCGGGATGTTTGTCTGGAAAACCGAAGCGATCCTTAAGGCCTACAAAGAATTTCTTCCGGATCTTTATCGGCTTTTGATCGACAAAACCGATTCCGCCTCCGTTAAGACGATCTGGCATAGGCTGCCCGCGATCTCGGTCGATTACGGCATCTTAGAAAAATCCCCCAACGTCGTGACGATTCCTGCCTCGGGCATGGGCTGGTCGGATTTGGGAACCTGGCAGGCCTTATGGGAGGTTCTTCCCAAAGATCCGCAGGGCAATGTCTCCCGAGGAGATCACATCGCTCAAGACTGCCGGAACACCCTGGTTTTCGCTGGCCACCGGCTCGTGGTGACGATTGGTTTAAGAGACTTGACCGTGGTGGATACCCCGGATGCGCTTTTGGTCTGTCAGAATGAAGACTCCCAAAAGGTGAAAGATGTCGTGGGGATCCTCAAGAAACAGAATCGCCCGCAGTGGATAAGGCATTCCTAAAATTTTTTATCTTCCCGCTGACCCCAAAAATTTTCAATTGACGGATACACCAAGATAGGCTATATTTTGTGTATGGAGGTGATGAAGAATGTCACGAACCAATATCGATTTAGATGATAAATTGGTTAGAGAAGCCATGAAAATTTCAGACTACCGGACCAAAAAAGAAGTCGTGAATGCTGCCCTAAGAGAATTGGTGAGAAGGTTAAAAAGAAAAGGGATTTTAAAATTCATTGGTTCTGGTTGCTGGGAAGGGAATTTAGAAGAAATGAGAGGTAGCAGGATTTGATTTTAGTTGATACCTCAGTCTGGATAGATTTTTTCGATCACCGCGATTCTCCCTATGCGAACGAATTGGTGCGTCTGATTAAGGAGGATGAAGAACTCTGTCTTGCTGATATGAATGTTGTGGAAATTCTGCAGGGCATTAAAGAAGAGAGAGTGTTTGAAGAAATCAAGGGTTATTTGATGCAATTCCCTATTCTTAGGGCAAGAAGTTTGGAGACCTATATTCGAGCGGCTCATATCTACCGTTTATGCCGTAAAATAGGCAAGACCATAACCAAAACAATGGATGCCATTATCGCGGCGATAGCTCTTGAAAATAATTTTCGAGTATTTCATCGTGATAAGGATTTTGATTTAATTGCTGATTGTACAAAGTTGAAGATTTATTCTTTTGACTACAATATCCAGCCATGAGCCTTAAAGACCCTCCCCTAAAAATTTTGATCATCAACCCCTTCGGCATCGGCGATGTCCTGTTCACCACTCCACTCATCAGCAATATCAAATACCACGACCCCCAAGGCTTTATCGGCTATCTGGGGAATCGCCGGACAGCGGAATTCCTGGCCGGCTATCCGAAGATCGATAAGGTTTTTGTGTACGAGCGGGACGAATATCACCGTCTGTATAAGGATTCCAAGCGGGATTTTTTTATAAAATTTTTCCAAGCGCTCGCCGAGATTAGAAGAGAACGATTCGACGTGGTCCTGGATCTGTCCTTGAACGGTTATGCCGGTTTCCTGATGTGGCTGGCGGGCATCAAAAGAAGGGTCGGCTTCCATTACAAAAACCGCAGCCTGTTTTTAACAACCCGGATCCCCTTAAAAGGTTATGAAGACAGGCATGTCGTGGAGTATTACTTAAGCTTATTAAAAGAGCTGGGGATGGAGATCCAGATGACCCGGCTGGAGTTTCCGATCAAGCCCGAAGACAGCCAGTGGGTTGACCAACTTTTGCACAGGGAAGGGATCGGCCCACAAGATGTCGTAATCGGGCTGGTTCCCGGCGGCGGGGCGAGCTGGGGCAAGGATGCGGTCTACAAACAATGGGCCCCTCAAAAATACGCAAAATTAGCCGATAAAATGATTGAAAAATTCCCGGCAAAGATTATACTGTTGGGAGATCAAAACGACAGCGATCTTTGTCGTCGTATCCAGGGGCTCATCAAAGGCTTTTGCGTGGATTGCAGTGGGAGAACCACGCTCGGTCAGTTCGCGGCCCTGCTGAAAAGGTGCCTCTTGAATGTGGTGAATGACGGCGGCCCCCTCCATGTGGCCGTGGCTGCCGGCGCTAAGACCGTCTCGATCTTCGGACCCGTGGATGAAACCGTCTACGGGCCCTATCCTCCTGCCGATACAAATCAGGTTCATACCGTGGTCAAAAAGAATTTGGCGTGCCGTCCCTGCTACCGGCGATTCCGCCGGGCCGAGTGCGATCATATCAGCTGCCTTCACTCGATTGCCGTGGAGGATGTTTTGGAAAAGGTGGGTGAGATCCTATGAAGGTGTGGTTTGTTGATTTGCGTCGAGAATATGAGACGATCAAAGAGGAGATCGACGGGGGCTTAAAACAGGTTTTTGAGCGGGGAGATTTTATCTTAGGCCAGGAGGAAAAGGCCTTTGAGGCTGAGTTCGCGAAATACTGCGGGGTCAAGTACGCGGTGGGCGTCAATTCCGGGACCGATGCCTTGTATCTGGCGTTGGCCAGTCTGGACATCGGGCCCGGGGATGAGGTGATCCTCCCGACCTTTACGTTTATCGCAACCGCTTTGTGCGTCTCTTATACCGGCGCGAAGGTGGTCTTTGCGGACATCGAGGAGGATACGTATAATTTAGATCCCCGCAAGCTCGAGAAACTGATTACAAAAAAGACCAAGGCCATGATCCCGGTCCACATCTACGGCCAGTCCGCGGATTTGGAGGAGATCCTCCAATCGGCCCGAGCGCATGGGATTAAAGTCATCGAGGACGCGGCCCAGGCGCATGGCGCCACCTACAAGGGCCGGAAGATCGGCTCCTTCGGAGACATGGCCTGTTTTAGTTTTTATCCCACCAAAGGCTTGGGGGCCTTCGGCGACGGGGGGATGGTCGTCACCAACGAGAAAGAGCTTTACGAGAAGCTTCTCATGCTGCGCGATTACGGCCGTGTGGAACGATACCGTCACAAGATCAAAGGCTTCAATTCGAGGCTCGACACCATTCAAGCGGTCGTCCTTTCAGCCAAGCTCAAGCGCTTGGATCAATGGAATGCCATGCGCCGGGAGCACGCCGCATCTTATTGTACGCTTTTAGGAAAAGGAAACGGGATCAAAACGCCCGTCGTCAAGAAAGACCGCTCCCACGTCTTTCAGACTTTTGCCGTGCGGCTCAAAGACCGCGATCGGATTTGTGAGGCCCTTAAAGAAAAGGGCGTTGGGGTTCTCATCCATTATCCGATTCCCCTGCATCTGCAGGAGGCCTATGCTGAGCTGGGGCACAAGCGGGGCGATTTTCCGGTGGCCGAGCGGGTGGCAAATGATATTCTGTCGCTTCCCATGTTTCCGCACCTGACCCCAGAGCAGATTGAGTACGTGTGTGAGAGTTTAAGAGAGCTCGTGGAAAAATGAAAGTATGCCTAAAGTCCCGCTATCGGTCGTTGTGATCACCAAGAACGAACAGAAGAATATCGACGAATGCCTAAGGAGCGTCCACGGCTGGGCCGATGAGATTGTGGTGGTGGACGACGAGAGTCAGGATCGGACCGTGGCGATCGCCCGGCAATTCACCGACCGGATTTTCCGCCGCCGGATGGACAATGAAGGCCGGCACCGCAACTGGGCCTACGCCCAAGCCAAGAACGAATGGGTCTTAAGCCTGGATGCCGATGAAAAGGTGACGGAAGAATTGAAGCGGGAAATCGCCGGGGCCCTTCAAAGCTCCCCGTATCAGGCCTTTTCGATTCCTTTACGAAATTACATTGGGGACTATTGGGTTCGGTACGGAGGCTGGTATCCGGCGGGCAAGCTTCGGCTTTTTATGAAGAGCCGTTTTCGTTATGAGGAAGTGGAGGTCCATCCGCGGGTTTTTGTGGACGGAAAAACCGGGCATCTCTCCCAGGACATCATCCACAAAGGCTATCCGGATTTCGAGCATTTCCTGGCGAGCCTCAATCGTCAGACCACGCTGGAGGCCCGGAAATGGATCGCAACCAACCGCCGGATGTCCTGGGGAAAAGCCCTCTGGCGCACCCTCGACCGCTTCCCCCGCTCGTACCTTGGCAAAAAAGGGTATAAGGACGGCTTTATCGGTTTTATGGTCGCTTTTTTTGCCTCGCTTTATCAAATCATGAGCTTCGCCAAATATTGGGAGATGCTCTCTAAAAGAAAATCTTCACAAGGGCCTTGAGCTTTGGGTTATGAGCCAGGGGCTCTTCTTTTTTTGAAGCTCACGGCACAAAGCGCATAGCCCAAGGTTAATTTCTTTTACTTTTTAGTTATTGATGGACATGGTCAAAATTAAAACAAGAAAAAATAATTCACTCAAAGTCGTCTTCCTAGACCGCGACGGTGTGATCAACGAATTCCCCGGTCACGGAAACTATGTGACGAGGGTCAAAGATTTCCGGTTTGTCCCGGGCGCGCTGAAAGCGCTAAGATACCTGACCGAAGGAGGCTATGTGATCTTCGTCGTTTCCAATCAGGCGGGCGTGATGAAAGGAATTTATTCAAAGAACAAATTGAACCGGATTACCCGCCACATGCTGAAAACAGCCACCCGCCATAAAGGTCGGATCAAAAGAGTTTTTTATTGCATTCATCCTTCTGATCATGGATGTGGCTGCCGCAAACCCGAGATCGGATTGATCAAAAAGGCCCTGGGGTCCATCCACAAAACGCTGCGTCGCGCCCCCCAGACTTTTTTTGTGGGAGACACGGATTCGGATATCATGGCCGGGCACAATGCCGGCTGCAAAACCATTTTTGTTTTGTCCGGACGGGAAACACGAACGAGTGTGAGCCGCTGGCGCATACAGCCCGATTTTATCGCCAAGGATCTCTTAGAAGCCTCCCGGATTATTGTGAGCAGTCGGGATTAATTCCCCCGACTGCTCATCCTGAGGAGCAAAGCGACGAAGGATCTCCTAGATCCTTCAGCCCTCCGGGCTTCAGGATGAGCCCTCGGGACACATGATACGAATTAGCCCGAGGGCTCATTATTGTGAGCAGTCGGGATTAATTCCCCCGACTGCTCATCCTGAGGAGCAAAGCGACGAAGGATCTCCTAGATCCTTCAGCCCTCCGGGCTTCAGGATGAGCCCTCGGGACACATGATACGAATTAGCCCGAGGGCTCATTATTGTGAGCAGTCGGGATACATGATACGAATTAGCCCGAGGGCTCATTATTGTCCATGAAGATTCTCATCATTCACGCCTCCGCCGGGGCCGGGCATACCAAAGCCGCTGAGGCCCTTTTCCAGGGAATCAAGAAAAGACTGCACGCCCAATTTCTTGAGGCGCCGCCGGGCGCTCAAAGGACTCCCTTGGACTTTGAGGTCCGGCTGATCGATGCCTTGGATTACACCTCTCCCCTTTACAAGGCCTTTTATCAGAAAAGTTATGCTCTGATGGTGACCAAATGCCCGGCCGTCTGGGGGTTTTTCTTCAATCTGGCGGATCTCAAAATCTTAAGGGGCTTTGTGAAGGTCTTCCGACGCTGTTTCAATGGTCTCAATACCCATCGGTTCCTGCGCTACCTGAAAAATGGGAATTTTGATTACGTGATTTCAACCCACTTTTTTCCCAATGAGGTCCTGGCCCACCTAAAAAGGGAAAAGATCATCTCCTCCCGGATCATCTGTGTGATCACGGATTTTGGCGTGCACAGCATTTGGGTGGAGGAGGCCATTGAGCGTTATGCCGTGGCCTGCGAGATCACCCAAAAGATGCTCAGGAAGCTGGGGGTGCCGGGAGAAAAGATCGTGGTTACCGGGATCCCCACCAGCGAGAAGTTTTCCCAAAAGCGGGATAAGGTCGCCTTAAGAAGAAAGCTGGGTTTAAGGGAGGACCTTTTCACGGTTTTGGTTGCCACCGGATCGTTCGGCCTGGGGCCCATCGAGAAAATCGCATCCGCCCTCAAGGATTTTCAGGTGATCGTCGTCTGCGGACACAACCGCAAATTATTCGAGAGGCTTGCCCAGCGCCGGGCTCCGACCCTGCAGGTCTACGGATTGGTTCGTAATATGGATGAGCTGATGGCCGTCTCGGATGCGATGCTCACCAAGGCCGGAGGGCTTTCCATCTCAGAGGCCTTAATCAACAGGCTTCCTTTGATTTTCTTTAACCCCATCCCCGGCCAGGAGACCGGGAATATCCGGGTCCTCAAAGAATACGGGATTGGGTTGAGTGACTGCACGATTCCGCAGATGGTCGAGGCGCTCCAGGCATTGCGATCTTCGACGGATTCGCTCTGCTTAGCCCAAGAGAAGACTCAAATCTTAGCCAAACCCCAGGCCGCCTCGGATATCATCGCCTTAATTTTATGAAAAACCCCATAGCCCAAGTGGTCGTGGGCCTTCCGGTGGAAGGCCCTTTTGATTATACAATCGATGAGCGGTTGCGTGATCGAATCGCTTTAGGGAAACGCGTGTGGATTCCCTTCCGTAACCGGAGGCGGCTGGGTTTTGTCGTCGGATTTAGGAAAAGAAGTCCTTGGAAGAAGCTCAAGCCGATCCTTTCTGTTCTTGACCCAAAGCCCATTTTGGATTCGAGGTTACTGCAATTAACCCAGGAGGTCTCGCGGTATTACGGGTGTTCTTGGGGAGAGGCGATTGAGGCCGCGCTTCCGAGTCTTTTGAGAAAAGGGCGAAAGTTGGAGCGGGAGGAAAGCTTTTCGCTGGATGATCAATCCCGTTCGGTTCCGGAAGGGGTGGGGCAGCCCCCGCCGTTTTGCCCCCGCTGCTTCGCTTTGCGAAGCAAAGCGACGGGGGCAGCGGGGGCTGCCCCACCCCGGTGGAAGCCCACGATCACGCTGCTTCACGATCAGGGCACAACCCGTCGCTGGCCGTTTATTATAGAAAATATCAAAGAGGTCATTGCTCAGGGCCGGACGATTATCTTTCTCGTGCCGGAGGCGTCTTTGATGGATCTTGTCATTTCCCAGTTGAAGGCCGGTTTAGGGGAGGCACCGGTCATTTGGAATAAGCGCAGGAAGCCCAAAGACGAGCTTAAAGAGTGGCTCATGCTTAAAAGCGGCCGGGGCGAGATCGTTGTGGGGACCCGCTCGGCGGTCTTTGCGCCCTTAAGCCGGCTGGGATTGATTATTCTCTACGAAGAGGAAAACCCCGCCTATAAGCAGGAGCAGTCTCCTTTTTATCATGCCCGCCAAGTCGCGGAGTTCCGTTTGAAGATCGAGGGGGCGTCGGTTCTTCTGGTCAGCTCGGCGCCCAGCACCGAGGTTTGGTATCGGGCCTCTCGAAAGAAAATCGGTTTGATCTCCCTGACCGAGGAGAAGCTCTGCCCCATGGATGTGATTGATCTTTCCAACTACAAATCGCGGAAGGCAGCGACCGTTTCTTTTTCCTTGCGAAACCAGATTGAGGAGACCTTAAAAGAAAAAGGGAAGGTGCTTTTATGGATGAACCGGCGGGGTTTCAGCCGATTGACGCGTTGCCCCCGGTGCGGTTACACCTTCCAATGCCCCCGCTGCGACGTGAATTTGAGCTATTCCTACGCTAAAAAGAAGCTGATTTGCCCGCAGTGTGATTTTCGGACGAATTTTCCCGCGGTTTGCCCTCAATGCCAGGATTCCCATTTGCGCTCGATCGGAGGGGGAATCGAGAAGCTGGAAAGCGAGATGAGTAGGATTTTCCCGCAGGCCCGGATCAGCCGCTACGACCGGGAAACCCAAAGGCCGCCGGAAAAATTTGACATCCTGGTCGGCACGCAGGCAGTTGGGCGGCTTAAGGCTTTGTTGGCCGTTCATTTGATCGGATGCGTTCAGATCGATGCGCAGCTCAATCGGCCCGATTTTAGAGCGTCCCAGCGGGTTTTTTCTATTTTGATTCATTTGCGGCAGTGGGCCCAAAAAAGACTGGTTGTGCAAACGCGTCTTAGTGATCATTATTGTTTTCAAGGGGCCCGCCGCCTGGACTTCCAGTATTTTTATAAGCATGAGCTGAAGGCCCGGCGGGAGTTGGGGCTGCCGCCTTTCCGTCACCTCTTGGCCATAGGAGTGCGGGCGTTTCAAGAAGAGGCGGCGCTCCAGCAGGCGTATTCTCTTTACAGCCGGCTCAAAGAATTTGAAGGGAAAGAAGCCATCGACATCGTGGAGCCGCATCCGGATTTGACGCCGAAGCTGAGGGACCAATACCGCTTCACCATGATCTTGAAAGGGAAATCTGTCCGAGGCATGCTGGATTTGGTTCAAGCGGCCTTAAAGGGATTGAAACGAAAGAAAGGTGTGGTCATCGCGCTCAATGTGGATTATTAGAATATTCGTCCTTGTTTTCTTCCCACGAGATGGATATAATGGTTCGACTTCGCTCACCACAGATTGGTGCATTAAATCTTCACACCTTTTAGAATTTCTCGGAAGAAAACCCAGGTGAGAGGTAATATAGGCTTTAGCGTATGAACCCTCCCCGAGACAAACAAGAAGAACGCAGAAGATACAAGCGCTATGAGACCCAGTTAGAGGTCCGTTATTCTTTCGTTTATGATATCAAGACCTTGGTCAAGTTTCAGGTCAAAGATAAACAAACCGGTCAGCTTTTATCCCGAAAGTATTCGGCCTTAAGCAAGGATGTGAGCGTGGAGGGCCTTTGTTTCACCAGCGGGAAACGATTGGAAAAGGCGGATCTCCTGCATCTGGAGGTGTATGTGCCCGGGGCCCAAAAGCCGGTGGCGATGGAGGGGGGAGTGATCTGGTCCAAGCCCGCCTCTTGGGAGCCCCAGGATGAGAATAAATTCGATACCGGCGTGAGATTATTTAGCGTGCAAGAAAAGGGTGTGCCAGATTCTGTCTTTTTTGATGGAGCCAATAAGGTCTATTGGAGTGTGGTCTTGGAGTCGATTTTTGGAAGCTTTAAGGAGCTGGCGGTGCAGTTTCGCAGCTCCGAGCCTATGAGATGAAAATCGTATTTTGGGGAAGCGATGATTTTGCGTTGGTCATTTTAGAGGCGCTTTCCCAATCTTCCCATGAGGTGGCTGCCTGCGTCACCCATCCCGATCGACCCCAGGGCCGGGGAATGGCCGTCGGGTCTTCTCCCATCAAGGAATCCGCTCTCAAAAATAAAATCCCGCTCCTGCAGCCCTCGATCCTCAAAGCCTCTTCCTTCCAAAAACAGCTGCAAGGTTATCGAAGCGACCTTTTTGTGGTTGCGGCCTACGGCCGGATTTTGTCTCCCGAAGTTTTGGCCATCCCGTATCTTTGCTGCATGAACGTTCATGCCTCGCTCTTACCGAAGTATCGAGGGGCCGCGCCCATCCAGTGGGCCATCATGAATGGCGATGAAGAAACCGGCGTTTCCATCATGAAAATGAATGCCCAGATGGATGCCGGGGATATCTTGGCTCAGGCAAGAATTAAGATTGGTCCAAACGACACGGTCGTCACTGTGCGTTCCCGGCTGGCTGTTTCAGGGGCGGATCTCCTTCTAAAGACGATCGATTCCATGGAGAGAAATGCGTACACCCTGGCCGTTCAGGATCATGCCCAGGCCACCTTTGCCCCAAAGCTGACCAAAGAATTGGGGTTGATTGCGTGGAACAAAAAGGCCTGTTCGATTCATAATCTCGTGCGGGCGCTTTTGCCCTGGCCGACGGCTTACACATCCTATCAAGGAAGACTTTTAAAGATTTTGGAAACAGAAGTCCTTCCCGTGGACACAAGCCGCAAATCCCCTGGTGAGCTGATGGAGCTGCATCCGGAAGGCTTTATTGTGGCGACCGCGGATCAGGGGCTTTTGGTCAAGCGGGTTCATCCGGAATCCGCCAGACCCATGTCCGCCCGCAGTTTTCTGGCCGGGCACAAGCTGGGCGTGGGGTTTCGATTGGGGGCGTGATGAGGGGGGCCAATTCCCGCGGCACCGCGGGAATTGGCCTGGCAAGCCTGCCCATCAAAAGCAGGGGTGCCTCCAAAGAAGGGGCCGTTGCTTGAAGAAATTCTTTATGATATAATTCACCCTCGTTTGGAGGGGTGGAATATTTTTTATAAATGAAGGAGGAAAGTCATGGCAGCGCGAATAGGAATCAACGGGTTCGGCCGGATCGGAAGGCTGGTTTTCCGGGCCGCGTTCCAGAATAAGAAGGTCGAGGTTGTTGGGATTAATGATTTGTTCGACGCCGATTATCTGGCGTACATGCTCAAATACGATTCGACGCA